>JALVFK010000087.1 GCA_027030065.1 Desulfurococcales archaeon
AGGAATTATTAATGTACTACTTAAATATGTTGTAACAATAGTTATGATAAGTATTAGTGTAAGCATTATGATGGCTTGTACGGGATTACGAAGAATGTTTGCCATATTAGTTTTCATCAAAATTACTGATAATATCAGTAAAATAATCGTTGCTGCGGTGCTTCTCACTAGTGCTAGCACCTATTTGTTTAAGTGTTAAATTCTTTATAATATTAATTGTTTCTTTTCTTTTTATCTTTCCTGGTCTTCGCCATCCATCTGGTTTGTTTAATATGATGCTTGAAAGTATCTTATCTACAGTTAGTTCTGCTAGCGGACATTCTTTTACACAGATAAAACAACTTATGCATTTGTTTGGATCTACTATAGGTGTCTTTTCAACTCTTATAGCATTTGTCGGACACCATAATTCGCAACTTCGACATCCTGCACAATAATCTCCCCTATATGCAAGCTTTAAAACGTCTAGTACATGTTCTATCTTCTTTGTCTCTGGAAGTTCTTTTTTGTATTTTATAATTATTTTATTATCTGTCTGCCTTATTATAGAGAGGGGAGTTTCTATATAGTCGTTCTTATTGATGCCTTGTATTATTGGTAATTGATTGTATATTCCTTTATTTAGTCTTTCTTCGAACTCTATATAGACGTGATCGTTAGCGACCTCTATTCTTATTGGCTTATTTGGTAGATGTGAGAGGTACTCGTGTTTCCACGAGTATTTTAGTCGAGTTTTTTGCATTAGTTGTTTTTTAACACTTGATGGTCCCAGCCATCGCCATAATCCTAGCTTGATGCAAGTCTCACTGCAGTTAAAACTTCTTAGTACGCTTACCCACTTGTTCCATAGTTCTGGATGGGTTTTTGACACTATATGAAATTCTGCTAGTGTGCTTGCTGGGCAAAGATAACATCCTATTCTCTCAAAACCCTTGTAATAGAGCGGGTTTACGAGTTCTATGAGCTTGTGTTTATGTATATACAACCATAGAATAAATTGAGGCCATTCATGTATAGGCGCTATTGAGAGAACATGGGGAGCCCATTGGTTTCTCCAAACCTTTGGACTACGTGCACGGTCATAGGACTCGTAAGCACGTTGTCCCAGAATGTTTAAAGCTCCAAGAGGCCATTTTCTTCTTGTCAGCCTAGCAAATGGTACTAGCTTTACAACCTTGCAGCACCATCGATAGTTTCTTGCAGGAGGTCCGAAAGATCTTATAGCAGTCCAGAACGAATTTCCTGCATCAGCTATCTCAATTCTTAAATTGTATTTTTCTACAGTTTTCTCTACTGTTTCTATAGTCTCAGGTAATTCAATTCCTGTATTATTAAACATTAAGATCGGTTCGATTCCCGATTCTAATGTTAGATGTAATGTAGCAAGACTATCTTTTCCACCAGAAAACGATACGATAACGTTTTTTCTTATCTTGGAACTCATAGTGTGAAGAAATTT
>JALVFK010000088.1 GCA_027030065.1 Desulfurococcales archaeon
GATCCGCGAAACACTATCTTAGTGCTTGCTCCAAGTTCTACTTCAACCGAGATAGTTATCGTGAAGGGGGTAGTAAACGCTACTATAAGAGGCTTAACTATAAAGCTGAGAAGCGATACTCCGTCAACAGGTATACATATATACAAGACGAGTACATCAGCGAAACCGAATAATATAATAATTGAAAACATGTACTTCGTTGGCGGAAAACCACTATCGGGAGGAGAAAAGGCCGTATACATCGCTAATTCTTCAAATATAACCATAACCGGATCAATGTTTAGAAATGTTTACCACACTATATTATGCTATGATTCAAACGATATCCATATATTCGAGAATAAAATAGAGGGAGAATTCACTACTAGAACCATTCTATTACTTGTTAATACTATTAATGTAGATGTAGAAAACAACAATGTCGATGGAGCAGGTACGACAGATAATTCCCTCTCACTGATCAATTTAACCAACACACATAATGTGTTTTTCAGAGACAATAATTTCAGAAACCTGCATGGAAAGTTCATGTCTATTAAGGGTCTCGGAAGCTCAGATAGAAGCCGCTATATAACGTTTGAAAATAATTATGTTAACGTATATTGTTATCAAACAACTTGCAATGCTATCACTCTAGAAAATGTCGCGTTTATAACGTTTACTGATAACTATATCATTTACATCATATCGGATGATTATACTCTTTACGCATATGTGTTTGAAGTAAAGACCGCTACTTCTGTTGCAATTAAATCAAACCATGTATTAAAGGGAGGTTATTTCCCCATTTCCATAGCTCTCATCAACGTTACCGATTCAGATATTCTATATGTGGCTAACAACTATGTGTATGGATTACCGTTACTGAGAGCTGGAAATAATTGTAGAAATATTGCTGTAACAAACAATATGGTCTACAATAGTGAAAATGACCTCTACACCTGGGACTCCAATAATACCAGCCTATTAGAGCCAAGCGATAATGATCTAAACTATCTATTCCACTACCATTATGGCTCTATAATACTTGAGGGAGAAAAACCCACAATAGCGACATGTGTTATAGGAGTCAATAACGATGGATCGTATTGGGCTCTAACACCCCGGGGAAGACTAATAACATCATCAAATCTCAACACGGTATATGATCAGTGTAGGCAGATAATTATAAACAATGGTGGGGGAAGAGTATTCTTCCGAGCCGGAACATACACGTTAACCAGTACATTATACCTCGCCGATAAAATGGTTCTCCAGGGAGAAGGAAAAGACAATACTATACTTCAATTAAATCTCTCATCAAGTTCAACTAACGTAATAGAAGGCGATGACGTATATTTTGTAGAAATAGCCGATCTAGAGATAGCTTTAAGAAGATATACATATACGAATGGTATATTAATCAAAGGTTCATCTATAACGTCACGTTCGAGTTACATAAACATACATGA
>JALVFK010000089.1 GCA_027030065.1 Desulfurococcales archaeon
TCGTAGGTATTCCAACGATAACATATATTGGAACACCAACACTTACAGTAACCACTACAGCTAATCCCCCAGTCGCAGGTCCTACCCAAGGAGTCCAAGAACTCGGTAGGGGTGTAGAGGTTTCTTATTCTAAAACTAATGTGCAGGTAAGTGGTGTTGATGAAGCAGATATCGTTAAAACTGATGGAGAATACATATACATTGCTAGAGGAGACCAAGTATACGTTATCAAAGCTTATCCCCCAGACCAGTTAAAGATAACCTCAATTATTAGAATAGAGGGGAACCATAGCTTAGGTGAAACCAATAGTACCCGTGATATGATAGTGGAGAGAAACATTAATGTAAGGGGACTATATGTTCGTGGAGACAAGCTAATAATAATAGCAGAAGAATACCATTACAAGATACTACCACTACCAGAGGAAGTAACAATACCAGTACAAGTCCCCAAAGAACGAGCCAACAATACTAGTATAAAAGTAACGACAACTACTGCTACGATAACAGCTCCTCCACCAACCCCAAGTACTCCAGTACCAATAATTATTCCTCCAATAGGGTTCCAGAAAACCTTAACACTAATATACAGTATAGACAATAAAAGTAATCCCAGACTAGTATACAATATTAGTCTAAGTGGAGACTATATAACGTCTAGAATGATAGACAACTACTTGTACGTTCTAGCAGTCATGCCTGCAAAGATATATGATTATCGTGAAAACAAGTATAATATCCTAGTACCCGAGATCAATGGCGAGAAAATATCAATAGACAGAATATACTATATCACTAATATTACTCCGGTAAACCCCACCTACACTACGATACTAGCATTAGACGTAGACTCGGGTAAATATAATGGACAAGCAATAGTACAGGATTATACAAGCCGCATATACATGTCTAAAAACAACCTATACATTCTAGTAGAAAAAGAATTCAACTACGACGCCATGTTGAGAAGTATACTAGAGAAAATATCGCCGAGACTCTCAGGAGAACTAGCTAAAGCAGTAGAAGAAATATTATCGAATAATACAAGTATAAGCTTCTTTATGCTAGACGAGTTATCCGAGAAGTTATGGCAATGGTTTAACAGTCTACCTCGTGAAGAAAAAATAGAAGTGATAAGAGATGTCTATGGCGTGATAGCTAGAGAATACTATACAATTGAAACAAATATCTACAAGCTCGCAGTCAAAGACCTAGAGCTAAAGCTAGTAGCAGTAGGCAAGGTACAGGGTAGAATACTCGACCAGTTCGCTATGGATGAATACAAGGGCTACTTCCGAGTAGCGACAACCTCTATGAAACTAATACTAGTGAATACGACCTATACTCCGTATATAGATATAGGGTTCAGTTCAGTAAATAACATCTACATCTTAGACGGAAACCTAGAAGTAGTGGGTAAACTAGAAGGCATCGCGCCATCAGAACAAGTATACTCAGCACGCTTTATGGGAGACATATTATTCCTAGTAACCTATAGGAGAATAGACCCCCTCTTTGCAATAAACCTCTCAGACCCAGAAAACCCGGAGATCATAGGATACGTTAAGATACCAGGCTATAGCGAATACCTTCACCCATACAAGAACAACATGTTAATCGGCATAGGAATTGAAACAGATGAAAATGGACGACCACTCGGATTAAAGATAAGTATCTTCAATGCAACAGATCTCAAAGACATTAAAGAGGCTTCAACCATAGTGTTAAAAGACGATTATATTACATCACCAGTACTCTATGATCACCACGCCTTCGTGTTAAACTATGAGAAAAACTATATGCTCATACCAATATACCGTGTAATGGATTCGGGAATCTACATGATAACAATAGATCCAGATACAGGTAGGCTAACCGTCAAAGGATACATTCCTCTAAGTTATCCAGAGAGAGCATTATACATAGGAGACTACATATACGCAATAGGATACGATAAATTAATAGTAGTTGACGAGAGCCTCAAAGAAGTAAAGTCAATTAATATAAGAAGATAAATATTTTAGCAGATTTTCCAAGATTGCTTTACCGAATACATAGTTTTTATACAATACTAATATATACTCACTAAACATATAACTGTCTAACAGAGAAAAGTAGAGATGGAAGATTAGTGGCAATAAATAATAAGTTAAAACTACTAGTTATAGCGTCAACGGTATTCGTAATAGTCTGTACAACGCTCGTTTTGTCGACAGTACCTTTAGAGAAATACCAGGTTAAGCCTACGCAAACAGTTCCTCGTGGAACTAGTGTTAAGTTATATGAGCCTATTCTACCAGTTGATGTTGTTAGAGTGTTTGCAAGGTACACTTATATCCATGTTGAATATAATGGTAGTACAACAAAACATACATACATAAAATACTGTATTGATAGAGATAAATCGAATAGCAGCTTCATTTCATACAATGTCTCCATAAATAAATGGATACAATATGATGACTCACTAGGTGCCACCAATAATACTACCTATAGTGTAATTGTAGAGATTGATACCAGTGATATAGTAAACATTACAGCATACATAGATAATGAGCAACTCGTAGCAAGTAAAGATGTTTCAAGTAGACGTATGCAAGCAGTTCTATACGAGCCTTTCCGAGAGCATGGGCTTAGAGATACAATGTATTTCCTCGACTTAATTAGTGTTGACGGCTTCCTCGTGTCATCTAGTAATTATACAACAATATATTCTGAGAACATAGTAGAACACTTTGACGGGAAACGTGTTGACGGCTTCAAAGTCCACATATACTTTCCAGAACACACGGGGATAACGGTTAGCGAAGAATATAGGCACCAGCATGATAAGTGGACGAGTATCTATGGGTCTCATCCTATAAGCATTGAGTTAGATATAGTTAAACTACCCAATACGAGTAAGTGGATTATAATCTACATGCACGTTGAACTCGAAAACGGTGTAATCCACGAGTATTTTTTAAAAGATGTTGAACTAGTATAACAGTGATATCTATATTACTTCTTGTTAGACCATAGGTTAGTGGGGAGACTTATTGGACAAGCGTATTCTCATTGTATCTGTACTCATAGTTGTAGTTGGCATATTACTCATGTACTTTACCCTAACAATGGGGTCTCTCAAGCCAGTAGTATCACTCGTAAACAATACTAGCTTTACTGGCCGCTTGAGAATAATTAACTCGTGCCCCCGTAGTGAGGGGAGGATACTAGTTCAAAGCGATGTAAACGGCTCGTTGTTAACCTCTAGGATCCTGTTTTCTGGGTCCTCGTGCAAGCCCAGGGTACTGTTATCCGAGAATAATAGAGTTGTAACTGGTGTTGCAATACTAAGTTTTGGTAATGAGAGCTTTATAGCTGTATCATCTTATAGGATTGAGGCTGGTGGAACAGCTTCAGACATAAGAGTATATGATAGCGATGGAAAACTAATATGGGGGTTAGAAGACTCGAAAACAGTTAACGTTACAATAACATGCGGTATTGAGTCTAATTCCTTTATTTTAGCTAGCCTAGACCCCCAAGGACAGATACACATCTCAAAACTATACGTCGATAACAATGGAGTAGGCTATGAATGGAATAAAACGTTTAGTATAAGCCCTTCAATACAGTTCAACAACATTCTATTATCGCTGAACTCTATTACAAATACTATAGCGGTTGCTTCTGGTCGAACACTACTAGTATTAAACTATAACGATGGTGCTATCCTACTCGGTGTAAGGGATATTGGTGGTAGAATAGTGAAATTAGAAAACACGTGGAGAGAATACTATCTGCTTGTACGAAAATATGATACTGGAAAAATAATTAGAGTATATAAAAGCGATAACGGGTTATGGAACTATACCATAGTGTATGAGAATAAGAGTATAGTAGACTTCAAGCCCTCTTTTGATGGAGAAGACATAGCTGTAGTTGCAGGGACATCCTTCTCCCTACTAAACGAGAACTCTTCCAGCAAGATAATATTAGTTAAATCTAACGGTGATGTAATGGGGGAGACAACGGTAAAGGGGGTAGTCATAGGCTTAAGCAATCTTAAACGCGTTGGGGGAAATCTGTATCTCTTACTAGACTATGCGGTAGCCAGGGGTTCTTCAACGACATATTATAGTGCGATCATATTATTGGGGGGAAACGAGTTTGCCTGGAAATATACATCTCTAAGACCAGTTAGGAGTACGTGGATTGGTAGCAAGCTACTAGTCCTAGAATACACGGATCATCGAACCATTTTGGACTGTTATAGTATAACTTTTCCATAGTTCTCCAAGGGGTTTGTCTTCTCCTTTACGTCTCTTTGTTGCCTACTAACACTTATAACCTCAGTTTAGGTAAGCTAAGCTTAAGAGGTGGTAATACTTTATGCTGTGTGCTAAAAAAACGTATTTTATGATATTATTGCTAGTATTATCATTTATAACGCCGTTAACGGCTATTCCAGTAAACGCTCAAGTAAGCCTCCAGGCAGTAGATCGTTACCCTCAAACGCTTGTCTATAGCAATGAGCCCGTCTACTATTTTGTTCAAGCAAGTGGTGGCGGAGACCTAATACTAGAGGCTGTAATGAACATAACCTTGAATACAGGATTAGTAGTAGATACTACGGAAATAGTCCCGCATGGTACATGTAACTTAAACGTACGAGTAGTATTCCCCAACAATACCGATGTCGTTCACGCCTTTGTTAGAATACATAAAGCAGGTGTAGGTATAGTTGGAGCAGGCTATACAGATCAATGGGGTTTCATAACATTCTACATATGGGGCGGAGCATACTATATACAAGCATACTATGACGCAGATAATGATGGAGTATTCGACTACTACGGTAACCTATCAATACCATTCTTCAATAAAGGCGCCGTAGTAAAAGTAACCTTATATCCAGTTGAAGAGACTCTAGGAATCCGTGGAGCAAGCTATAAGATAATATTTAACCAGAAAATGTTCCGCCTAGGAGCCAACTGGTACATGGGAGTTATACCGGGACTACCATCACTATATACCGTAGTAAAGGCATCAAACCCAACCATGCCCGGTGATCTAAGAGTAATAGTAAGGTCAAGCGTACAAGTCAATATAAAGACCAGTAATGGCGAAACACTCTATACGACAACATATAATGTCCAGCCATCCAATTATACCGATAAACTTAAACCAGTAGTACTATTACTTGATGAAAACTATGGTGTTTTAGACGATATAAAACTAGTTGACGCACCATCAAATAAATCCTTAAAAATACTCGCATTCGATGACTGGAGCCTAGATAAGATTAGAGCATACGCCTACAATGATACAAGCAATACAAGCTTAAACCTCGTGAAAGACAGGATTACATCTAATCTCGAGACAGCGTTATCTAAGATCCAAGACGTAGTTCACAGTATTGAGGCTAGTCTAGGAAACTATAATATAACAGTACCAACCCCACCTATCCCACTCAAAGTATACAATACAGTAGTCCCAATCTCTAAGCCAGGCGAGACTATTAGGGTTAAAGCAGTAGCAGTAGATGCTAGTGGTAGGAAAAGTAGTAGTCAGATAACAGTATTAATGGGGGTAAACAATAAGTCAAATATAATAGTAGTAGACCCCTTATTCAAGTACACTAACTACATTGTAAACGAGAACAATTACGCAAGTATTGGAAGCCTACTAGCATCCATGGGTATAGCCGGGTTATCAGACTACTATAACGGGCTAGCTAGTCTCGGAAAAGAATACCATGATTACAAGAACCTATTATACAATTATACTGGAGTAATAGAGAAGTACAAGCCCTATATAGTCAGCCAGCTCCCAGATCCAAGCCTACTAGATAAGGTAAAGCCCAAAGCAATAATAATAACCACACCCCTAGTCAGCGAAAATCAGGATAAAGTAAAAGACTTGATAAACTATGCTATAAGCCATGACGTAACAATAGTATTAACACCTCAAGCCCTCTTAGACCCAGCAATAATAGGCAGAGACCGTACAGTATTATACACTCTACTACAAGCCTCGGGACTAGTAGACTACTATGTAGCAACTAGAGTCCTATCACAAGTCTACCCGAACACACTGTTATCAATACCATGGATAGAGTGGTCTGGTCCGCTAACACTAGCTGATAGAGAAATAGTATATGCGGTAAACTCTACGATCCAAGCCGGATGGCAGCTAAGCTATGCTGGAATGAACAACTTGCTCAAAAACCTATTATCGCTTAACATATCATTAGACTACTATAACCTACTAGCAAATCAACTAGGAATAGATGCAAATAAACTCGTAGAAAAGGCGAGAGAATCTCTGAGTGACCTTCCAGGAGTATATGAGTCTTTAGCAAATGCAACCTATATTGGAGGGAAACTAGTAGTAAACGGCATAGAAGTACCAGTATCAAGTGATCTAATAAAAATGCTAGTAGACAAGCCTAGAGCAAAGATTATCGCTCGAAGCAACGATAACCTCGTGGTAGCAACGAGATATGATGTAGGGGGTCTCCACGTAATATATACGGGTGTGTCTCCAAGAGATCTCGGGTTAATAGTAGAGCTCCTAGATCAAAAACCGAAAACCTATACCAGTAAGATAATGTTGCAGGGGATAAGGGTATCAGAAGAAATAGTAGAAGAATACCAGTCTATTATGTCTGGCCTAGTAAACTATACCAGACTACTTGTAAACGATACAATAATAGTACCATGTAATGGCTACGCTATATACGATATAAGTGATCTAAAGAAAGGTGAAGTAGCGGTTACAGTGATATCAGGGGAAGGTACGCCTGGAGTAGTAGTTAATAGTGATGGACTAGTACTAGGAGAACATAATGGGAAAGTATATAATACTATAATAGCTAATGCATCAAAGATAACATTGAATATATCAGTAGATAATCCGAACTCCATTTTAGTACCAGTAAAGATAATAGTGAGAGCTAAACCGCTTAAACCTAAACCAGTAATCGTTGAGACAAGGGGGGCAACACTACTCTTAGAATACAATAAGACAGCCTATAGGCTCCTAGGATCACCTGATGAGATAACGGTATCGTTGAAGAAGGAGAACTTAATTGGTGTAAGCAAGCTAATAGTTCCGTTAAACACATTGCCTTCGCGGAAAATAGTGTTAAACCTAACGAGTATTATTAGAAATGATAGAATAGATAGAAGTTTGAACATAGTATTAGTAGACGATGTAGGCAACATGACGTTAAAGATAAGTAAAGACACGAATATTTCGACCGGAATACTAGAATTCAAGCCGATGAGGATTCCACCAGCACTACCCGAGAACTCGTATGTAATAGCACCAGTAGTAGATATGGGTCCCAGCGGAATAGTATTCAACAATCCAGTAACAATAGAAGTAACATACAATAAGGAGTCAATCCAAATACTTGAAACAAATAACACGATTGTAAATCTATCAATAGCCTACTACGACTACAACAATAATACATGGGTTAAAATACCGACAATAGTGAAAGACAACTATGCAATAGCAAATACAACACACTTCACACCCTACACACTAATAGCAACAGTAACCAAGATAAACCAGACAATAAACAACACCAACAATAACACATCAATGCCAGTAAATAATACAACTACAACTATACCAATAAACACCACAACCACAGCGACGACCACTACAACAACCACAACTACTACAACACAGACTACTACAACAATTTCTCCAACAACGTCAACTACAACTCAAACAACAACCAATAGTCCAACAACACCAACAACTAGCTCGCCAACAAAAACAACTACCACGAGCAGTCCAACGACTACTACAATAACGACAAAAACTACTACTTCTAAGACCGCAACGGTTACACCAATAACAAATACTTCAACTCAGCAAACCAAAACCAGTACTAGAATACAGCAAACAAGCAATAATGTAATTACTCTACCATTCATAGGCTTAAAGCTAGGAGAAACTGAAGCACTAATACTCGGATCACTAGTATTAGTAGCAGTAATATTACTTATAGCAGCTGCGATAAAGAGGAGGTAGAGAAAAACAGTTTATTTGAATAATTATTCTCCTAATAACATGTTTTCGACGATTCACTCATAATAGTCTAGTAAGCCTGCTTAGAAGCCGAAGGGCGTGTCTTCACCGTCTTCTTCGTCTCCCGTATCCGGCTGGATTGTATCATTTGCTAATACAGTTATCTCTTTCTTTGCTACCACAATTAGAATGAAGACTGTTACCCAGAACCACTTTTTAATAGAATCTTCTTCATGTTCTCACATTATTCTAACATACAAGTAGCTAGGTGATTAACTCGAAGTAAAACAGTGGCATCTTTAATATACTGGGTTTTTAACAATACATTATGGGAGAAAGAAGGAATGGTTTTTGTTGCAGAAGACATAGATTACCGTGAACTCATAGTACTCAATGCTATCCTCGAGTCAAATAATATACCCGTAACAGTAGCTGGAATATACCGTTTCCTTAGAGGGAAGGGTTATTCTTACTCTAAGGGTAATGTCTCATTTATAATTAATTCTAGAATCAATAGAAGGTATACTATTGGTGCTCAAGTAAACTATTATAGTCTCGGGTTAAGGAAGTTCATAGTAGTGTTAAACGATGTAATACACCATTATCCTCAAAACTATCTAGCATTAAAAGCAAGCCTCATACCCTATGGAATGCTCCTCTCCTACTACCTACCCTTTACAGCAAGCCCAGATGATATTCTTGAAGCATTTGATAAGAGTAAGGTGGACTACTATTTTATAATATCATACGAGTATGATCCGAGGCCTAGACTACTAGAATATTATTACAACTACAAGCTCAGCATAGATTTACCAAGCGAAATAGATAGAAAACTCTCAATGGTAGAGAGTGAACCAGATATAATCATAGATAAGAGGTTAAAGAAATTCTCATTAAAGGATTTATTCATAATAAAGGAGCTTCAAAAGAACGCCACGCAGAGCCTTAAGAAAATATCCGAGACCATAGGCGTTAAACACGATAAGGTTTTCCGCAGGTTTAGACATATAATGGATCAGAAGATTATTGAGAAACTAGTATTGAGGAGATCTTGGCTATATAATGTAGACTATATATTTGTAGTAGCATTGAGACCCAAGGAAAACACACCGTTATATCTTGCAGCAGAGACATTATCCGAAACACCCTTAATAGGCAATATCGGAGTAAACGAAGTTAACGGGACGACGCTCGTAACAATAATACCTAGAAACGGTATATCGCCTCAAGACACTGTTGACGCGTTAAAGAAATACTATGTTCTAGAAGGCTACTATACAGTTGACAATAAGAGAAAGAAAATATATACTGTACCCTACACAGAAGAATATTCAAAGTATAAGGGCACGTGGATGGAATTCACAACACAGCCCCAATACTAGTCTCAAATCCATATAACCTTTTCACCATACAGTTAAACTAGTAATACCTTAGCACACTTTTTTATTCTAGCAAATAGTATATTTCTTTTAGAAGAATAGTGGTGGACAATGTGGGCTCTAATACTTCTAGAATACTCCTCCTAATACTACTCTTCACCATACTAGCAAGTATTCCTACTATGGGCCTAGTAAGCGGAGACAATTATTGGGTCTACGTGATTCCCGACGACTCGCAACAGCTCATGCACGGATCCTATGGGCTAATAGACTGGATTAACCGTGCCAACACGAGTATTTACGCTGCCCTAGCTTTCTTCAGCAATATGAGTGTTGCTGAAGCCTTAGTGAATGCTTCAAAACGTGGTGTTATAGTAAAAGTTGTTGTAGATGATGATAGCCAGGTTTACAGTGCGGTACAATACTTGATTAATAATGGTATTGAGGTTAGAGATGATAGTAGCTATGAGTCGAGTATCAATGAAGAACATACGATGCATTTGAAATTCCTGGTAATCGATAACTCAACAGTAATATTTGGTTCAGCTAATCCCACAGACACCGGGCTAGGCTATAACAATGAAACACTCATAATACTCTACAATGTACCTGATATAGCATATTACTTCCTACAAGAATTTGATGAGTTATGGAGTGGAACCTTTGGCGGCGGTACCGATGTTAGCGGCTGCTATACGGTAACTCTCTCAGACAATAATGGTGTTAGGAGTGCTGATGTCTGCGTATATTTTGGACCAGAACACGAGTTAAATGATACGTTATACTACTGGGTTGGTAGAGCTAACTCGTCAATATACTTTTCACTATACCTCATGACTACTAGTAGCTCCATTAGGAACATCTTAAACGAAATAATATCAAGAAACCAGAGTGGAGTAGACGTAAGGGGAATGTTTGACGATGAGTTAAACGAGGATTACCGTTACTCAGCATATTTTTGGCTATACCGTAACAATACTAAAGCAATAGCCTTCGACCGTAACCCCTACAAGCTACACAACAAGCTCTTCGTAATAGACAATAACACTGTCTTAATAGGTAGTTATAATCCTACGGGGACAGCTACCACTAGTAACGACGAGGTATTAGTTGTTATACGTGACCCAGTAATAGCCGAGGCATTAGCACAAGCTAATCTTAAGACGTGGAGACAATGGTACGGTTCTAATTGGACTGCTATGCATCCAGTGATTTCTGAAGTCTACATAGAAGCTGGTGGTAAAAACAATGAATGGATAGAAATATATAATCCAACATCAACCCCATATAATATTACTGGTTGGATCCTATCAGACTACTATAACACCTATGCACAGACAACATCATCCTATGAGTGCGCATATGTGTTCCCCAATAAGACTCTAGAGCCGGGAGAATACATTATAGTAGCATACAATGCAACAGCCTTTGAGTCAACCTATGGATTCAGTCCGAGCTTCGAAATAGCCGGGGCAGATCCAAATGTCCCAGACCTCCAAGCAGATACAAATCTCTGCGACCCCACAACAAGCTCTATGGACCTCTACGAGAGATATGATGAAGTATTGTTATTCAAGAAATCCTATGACTTCTACATGGTAATAGACGCCGTATGGTGGAGTAATGAGACAGCCGGATATACTGACTGGTACATATCAAGCGATGGCTACGGTGAAGTAGATGTCTCAAATGTTCCCCAAGGCTACACTATTCAGAGGATAAATGATGGAGTAGACGGTCCTATACCAAGAGAAGTATTCACTATTGCATCAGCAACACCTACCATCGGAGTAGCAGCACCTATCCCAGAGCCAACACTAATACCACTAATCATAACATTAGTAGTTATATTATTATACGTATTGTACAAGAACGATAATAATATAAATAATATAAAATAATTTTTATCCCACACCTATTCTTTCCAAGTATTTTATGTCTAAGCATTAGTGTTGAGAGTTTCTCTGAATGTATTTTATTTGAATCATTATTATGTATATTATATATTGTTAGTGATTTAAACTTTTATATTATTGTTTTCAAATAGTGTACTTAAGGTAGGGAGGAATCCTGGTTTGACGGGTTGGGGAACAGCTTTTAAGGGAGCATTAAAAATAGTTGCCTTCACCATAGTATGGGCGATAATAGGGGGAATACTGATAGCAGCTGGAGCAGGGATGGCTGGAGTAGGACCAGCATATATGACTAGTTCACAGCATCAAGCAGTGGGTGTAGCGGCGCTTGTCGGAGGCTTTATACTGATAATAATAGGTGGGGCTCTCATAAGCCTTGGCGGGCTTGCGAGTTTTCTAAAGGTATCTAGCGAAATATATGCTGATGAAGTATTAGCTAAGTCAGCTTATATGAGGCAGCAATATTATCAGCCGCCACCACAGTATCAACAATATCCACAACAGCCTCCTCCGGGGCAACAGTATCCCAGGTAAAGTTACGAGTTTTTACGAGAGCATATAGGGTTAGTGGACCACTAGAAGCCTCCCAGCCTCTAAGCAAAGGGTTGAGGAGGATCCTAGTGGGATGATAGTCTTTTTCTCCACGTACTTAATGTATTTATATAGTCTTTTGGCTCCGTCCTTCTTTGTAGAGGGTGTTTCTGGTTCATGGATATCGTGTTGAAGCCTATAGGAGTAGTACACGTTGATCTAAGCGATGAGGAGGTTAAGAAGGCTTGGAGTGGTGTTGAAGGTATTGTAGAGGTTTTCCCCGAATACGAGGAGGGCTTGGAGGGTATTGAGGAGTTCTCGCATATCATTCTCTTAACCTTCCTACACAAGAGTGTGGGTGAGAAGAGGAGGGTTCTCCGTGTTAGACCTAGGAGGCTTAAGCGTTTTGGAATAAGGATAGATGATATCCCCTTGGTTGGAGTATTCTGCACAGATTCTCCTCATAGACCTAATCCTATTGGCTTAAGTATAGTTGAACTCGTTGAGAGGAATGGGAGATTCCTAAGAGTTAGAGGCCTAGATGTCTTTAATGGAACCCCTGTACTTGATATTAAGGCTTATACTCGCGATAGGTGTGTTACCGGGATACGCGAGCCCTGGTGGATTAAGGTTCTAGAAGAACGTATTAGGGAGAAAATGGGTGATGTACCACCCATTATATAGTTTTAACTTGTTTTATGTTTACTTGTAGTTTTCGTGAAATGGTGTTGTAGCGCGAATAGTATTATCCATGTAGACGTGATTAAGACTGGTAGTATTACGCTTAACACGGTGTGTGTTTTCCCCAGATTAGTTCCGAGCCAAGATAGTAATATATCTAACATATTTTCATCTCAATATATATTATTGTTTAAACGCTACTTAACAATACCACTACATAAACCAGTAATTCGATGACCTTTTTGTTTCATTCAATCATTCGAGAATCTCTATTCTATAATAGAGAAGGGAACTGTCAGACGCGGGTTCGCCTATCATCCCCTAATCCACTGAGGTCAACCCTTGTAAGCGTCTTCATCCAATTATACTCTGGTTTTAGGAGTAATTAATCTAGTATCTCCTAAGCGTTTCATAAATTAGTACTAAAACCCAGTACTTGTTCTATAGGATAGTTTTACAAGAACTCCTAACAAATAAACTATATGGGTGG
>JALVFK010000090.1 GCA_027030065.1 Desulfurococcales archaeon
AGTGTAGCTGGCTCATCGTGTCCGTGTCCATATATGTCGGGGGTTATCTCGTGTACAACAACGTATATCATTGCTCCAGCAGCAAGCGCTAACATTAATGGGAGCATTACTGGTATTAGACCTATTAGTAATGGTGGTATAATAGCGGCGAAAGTCTCTATTATACCACTAAAAGAGCCTATAATGAATGCCCTCTTCTTATTACCTGTAGCAGCGGCTATAGGTAAGGCTACAGCTAGTCCCTCCGGAACATCTTGAAGACCTATAGCTATTGCTAAGACAAGACCGTCAACAATACTATAAGTTGTTGCAGCGCCTACGGCCATCCCCTCAGGTATATTATGTATTATCATTGCTAAAGCTATAAGCCATGCCTTCTTTAATTTAACTGGGTGAATTACCCCCTCATAACCCTTCGTTATGTGCATATGAGGTATAAGTAAGTCCAAGAACTTTACTATAACAACTCCAAGTGCAAATCCTATAATACTAATGGTTATTCCCCCGATTTCTATTGATGGTATTAGTAGGCTAGTGAAAGAGGCAACAGTCATTACTCCTGCGGCAAAGCCCATACCAGCATCAGTTATTTTCTCTTCTAGTTTTAAGCCAAAGAATATTGGAATACTGCCAAGAATTGTTAGTATAGCTGGGATAGATCCTACGATTAAAACTCTTATTAGTAACGGCATATGTTCTAGATACGATATAAATCCTCCAAAACCTTCTATCAATTCGTATCCACCATCACTTAAAAACTATTGTCACTGATATGTTTAAGTAGGTCGTTATTGTTTAGAACCAACTCGTTTATAAGCTATTATTATTAGTAGTTCTAACTGAGTGGAGCCTAGACGCCCCCGGTTAGGGGTTGGGATGAGAGGCTCTCTCCCGGCCTTTCACATATGAATATAAGTTAAATATTCAAGAAATCTTCTAACTATATGGATGAATAGTCATATAAGTCTTAGTATTTTCAAAGCATTATAGTGAGATAGCTTATAAGTTACCCTCAAACTAAATTGTATGCGATAAAACTTGAACAATGAAAAGAGCTTAACCAGGGAGGTTATGAGAATAGCATGGCCAATGGTTATTAGCGAGCTTGGTGATAGCTTATACTCTATAACTGATACATACTTTGTCTCAAGACTTGGTACATTAGCACTTGCTGCTGTTGGTGCAGGCTCGTATATCTCGTGGCTATTCTTTGTAGTAGTTGCATTATTTAGTACAGGTGTACTCGTTTTTACTGCGCAAAGCTATGGTGCTAAAGAGATTGAAAAAGCACGTAGAGCACTGGGAGAGTCGATTATAGTGGGCTTCTCTCTAGCGTTGATTATAGTATTAATAGTACGTCTTATATCACCATTAATAGTTGGACTCGTAGTTGGAGCCAATAGAGAACTAGTAGAGATTACTTTATTATATTTTAATACAAGGATTCTTGGTTTACCCTTCCTCTTAGTGGCAGTATCAATGGATTCTGTAGTAAGAGCGGTTGGTGCTACAAAATACTCCATGATAACAGTTCTTTCAAGTGCATTACTAAACATGATTCTTGATCCAATACTTATTTTCGGATTATTTGGCTTCCCAGCTCTCGGAGTAGTTGGTGCAGCTCTAGCTACAATAATATCTATAATATACATGTTGCCATTGGAACTATTCTTTCTTAATAAACTATCACTATTACCTCAATTATCATTAGAATATGGACATGTATTAAAGGTGTTAAAGATTGGAGCACCAGCCGCATTAGAGAGACTAGTATTTTCCGTAGGGAATAATGCTTACATATCATTTATTTCTAGATGTGGTAGTACTGCTCTAGCTGCGCATCAAGTAGGTATTAGAATAGAAAGCTTCATATATATGCCTGGATTCGCGTTCTCAGTAGCGGCAGCATCTCTTGTTGGACAACGAATAGGATCCGGTAATGTCCCTGAGGGAAAGCGTATAGGTTTAGAAGCCGCTAAGATATCAGCAACTATAATGACTATTCTTGGAGTAATAGTTGCGCTAACAGCACATATTCTTGTAGCACCCTTTGCACCGAATAACGATGTAGCATCTTTAGCTAGAATATACCTTATACTAGCAGGGCTCAGCGAACCAGGCCTAGCACTAGCTATGACTCTTGGAGGAGCCATAAGGGGTGGTGGAAACACGCTCATACCAATGATTCTCAATGCTACAGGTCTATATTTGTTCAGAGTTCTACCAGCAGCACTTCTCATAGGATCCCTAGGCGTTATAGGAGCATGGATAGCCATGTTCATAGATGTTTATCTGAGAGGAATAATATTTCTCGCAATATACATGAAATATTTTGAGAAAATAGCATCTAAAGTCGTCTAATAGGTTTATGAACTAGTATCTATTCTTACCAAATCTCCACGACTAACTTACAATAATTGCTGTGCTGATCCCTCATTTGCAGCTAATTCCACTAGCCCATAGCTATTCTTATAAAGTATAAGAGTGTCTTTATGTACATTACAGAAGGATTCTTCAAAAACTGTAGTAGCTACAATATTATTACATCCATGCACATAAATTCATTGGAGTTTACCTAAAACAATGTTACACTTATAGAATATGATTATGGATTACTTATTGCCTGCACATGTTTTCTCAATTCTTGTAGAATATATGTCATTTAGGTTTAAGCATTCCTTCTCTCTTATTTTCTTTGCTAGTTTTCCCACAACAATAGTTTGTAAGACATATTCGCTATTAAAATATCTTATCTTAAGTAACACATGTATTAACAAGTAGATCCTACTTACTCATAATGGATAATAGTATGGATGTTATGATAACAATTATAGTGAGTACTGAGAGAGCTGAGTATAAGTACTCTCTTTCGCGTAGTAGTTGTATGCTTATAGCTAATAGTGAGATTATTGGTATAGAAATTATTGAGTACAATCCTATAATGGCTATTGTAGATTGATTGGTTAGGTTTTCAACTATTAATCCTATGATAACTATTGATAACCCTATGATTGCCCCGTATCTTAGGATCTTGGCGACTACGTCAAACATGTTTTATCACATTATTGCTTATATTATTGAGAAGAGCATTCTAATGGAAGCATATAGGAGTAATAGTGAGAAGACTAGTCTAACATATCGTGCTTTTATCTTACCAAGATATCTAGCACCTAGTGTTGCTCCTGGTATTATCCCGAGAGCTAGTGGTGCTACTATTCTAGGGTCGGTAAGACCTTTAACAATGTATATTACTTCGCCGCTTGCTGCAGTTAAGCCTATCATGAAAGAACTTGTAGCGACTGCGACTTTTATTGGTACTCCCATAACGAGTGTTAATATTGGTACCTTTAATACACCACCACCGACACCAAGCATACCGGAAGTTAAACCAGCAATAAAGGAAACTAGTAGGCCAGCTAGTTTACGCTTCCACAGTATATTATCGATACTCGTATTCTTTTCTTCATGAATGGCTGTAGTTTCTTTTAGTGATTTTCTAAGCATTGTTATAGATACATATAAAAGCATGGCGCCAAACACGCCTTCAATATAGTTTGTCGGTAGGGATAGCGTTATGTGGGCTCCCACTATTGCGCCGAGAGTAGTGATTGGTTCGAGGAGAAGAGCCATCTTGAAGTCAACCATTTTCTTTTGTATATATTCGCTAGCTGCTGATGAGGATGTTATTATTACGCATAGGAGGCTTGCTGCAATAGCTACTCTCGCATCATAGCCAAGTAGGAGAACCATAAATGGTACAAGTAGGCTTCCTCCTCCAATGCCAGCTATAGCTGATACAAATCCTACACCAAGAGCACCAGCAAACAATGCTATGAAGTCTAGCATCTCCATACACGCTTATCCATTGCTGACTTACTTCCTACTCATTACTTTGCACTAGGGCTAAACTATTAGTATTGCTGTATTAAAACTATCAAGTTAATACTAGACTAAACATATGAGAAGGGAAATAATAAAAGAATAGCGTATTATATTAAGTTCCTATAAGTTAGTAGTTCTGCTATAAGTAAAGCCGTTCCCGCAGCCCCCCTAATAGTATTATGTCCTAAGACTACGAGCTTTAGGCCATTCAATACTTTATCTCTCCTGATTCTACCGACAACTACACTCATACCGTTTCCTGCGAAGCGATCTAGTCTTGGCTGAGGTCTATCATCTTCACTACGTACGATTACTGGTTCCCTAGGAGCTGACGGTAAATTATATCCCTTAATTTTGTTTCCCTTAAACTCTCTAAGAATTCTAGAAGCTTCTTCAACTTCTATTTCCTCCATGGTTTCCACGAAAACGTTTTCTAAGTGTCCCTCAAGAACCATTACTCTATTACAGCTAGCTGTGACACTGAGGTCTTCTTTCTTAATTCCACTTCTAGTCATTTTTCCAAGGATCTTTAATGTCTCATTTTCAATTTTCTCTTCTTCTCCACCTATATATGGTATTATATTATCTAGTATTAACATTGATGGAACACCCTTTAGACCAGCACCACTCAAAGACTGCATAGTAACCACGACTACACGCTTCAAGCCAACTTCGTCATAGAGCGGCTTTAATGCGAGCGTTAATATAGCTGTAGAACAATTA
>JALVFK010000091.1 GCA_027030065.1 Desulfurococcales archaeon
GGGATTTTCCCGTAGAGGCCCTTATGTCTAGATTAAAAGAGCTTCCAGATGCCGAGATAATAGTTCATGAAGGCACAAGAATTCTCTCAATCCTATTAGCAGAAGACGAATACGTCTACGGTATGGGTATATTCTATCATAGAGAAAATGAGAGCTGGATGCTCCTACTGAGAGACAAAGCGGATTGGGAAGCAATAAAACACGTAGCAGAAGAATACAAGGATAAGTTTGGATCAAGCTCAAATGAGGCGTTAAATAGAGCACTGATATACCTAAAACAACACATAAGAGGCCAAGGTCCAGGCAATGTAGATCTAGACTTCCTACTCGAGTAGGACTTTAAACTAATATACGGGATAAGAAATAGTATAACTCTCCATAAATTCTTTCTAATACTTCTCTAAACTGTTAATCAAGTATACGTATTCCTTACACTTAAAATGTAGGTGGGATCCAGTCTTAGTGTTTGATGCAGGAAAGGGTGGTTTGAAACGCTTGGGGATGAGGATGGGGTAACTATAGAGTATCCAGATAAGGTTCCAATAAGTAATGGTATGGTAGAGTTTGAAGTTATAACAGTCTTTCCGCGAGAACTAGATGTAGCTTTAGTTGAGGTACACGGACTTAATGAGTCTTTTAGAGAGGTAATCTATAATAGTGATACCTCAATTATACTCTTAGACTTTGTAAACCCTCCTCCCGGAAAACACGAGTTTAATCTACGGGTTTACCAATCCGATACAATTGTTTATTCTTCTAGGTTTCAAGTAGAGTTTATAGACGATCCCTTAGGGTTAGTCTATGTTGTAGCAGAGCGAGGCGCTAACAGTAAGTATAGTATTAGAATAGATTTAGAGGTTAGAGAAGCACCCATAGACCTATACATAGAAGCAAACTCATACCAGGCTTTCAGCTACTATGACAAGGTGCTAGAAAGAGAAGAAAGGATAGCTGAGAGAGGCTATTATTCAATAAGTCTTGGAGAATTCGATCTAGAAGACTATAGTCTAGAGATAGCATTAATTAGCATAAGAGACGACCTGGAATGGAGGCGTATAATAGTCTTACCCCAAGTAACATGAGAATATCATGGGGTAGTACACATTAGGTTATCGTTAAGTGAACGTTCTTTGAAATATTTACTACTATTGAAAACTTCTCTTTTATTCGTTGAGCTAGTTCTCGGGGATCTTCAGCGAAGGCGTAGAGGCCTACTGGAGTATATTCTAGATTCCTACAATCCCATCTAGTAGGAACACTCACCGCTGGTGTTATCTTAGCGTAGAATGCCTTCCTACCACTCCACAATCCTATTAAGAACACGTCATCACCAGCTTCTACTACGAGTAGATAACAGTCTTCAAACCCGTGTGGTTCTATCAGTCTTATCTTGTCCACTTTCAACTGTTCTCTTAAAATTTCTTTAACCTCTTCTATCCAAGACATGGTTAGACCCTCCGACTCTATACCCTAACTCTAGGGCTTGTTGGAGTAGGATTCCCGGTATAGGAATATCTAGGGGATGATATAGCATTAGCGGTGTACTATGATGAGTGGTGGTGGAAGAGAAGAGGTTACACGGAGATTTTATAATAAGCTCACTGTTTTGCCTTCTAATAGAGTTCTAGTAGTCTCTATTATAGTTATACTGCTTATACCAGCTCTCGTAAACTACGCCTATACTAGGGGGTACAACTATATTATAGGTTATCTTGTCGGAGGCTTAGTCTATGTTCTACTCCTCCAGCTCTTTCTTTCAAGGCGTAAACCCTTTAACATGAGGAGGGCTTTAGGGCTCGCAGTATATTCTCTAGGTGTCGGTCTTATAGTAGACTTGCTTGCTCTTCCCTCCGGTCTCCATGGCTTCGTTTTTACGAGTAGTAGTGGAGTGGTCTTCATAGCATTAATGGGCCTTATAAGTGGTTTAGGTGTTGCAATACTGTTTAGTGTAGCTGTTTCAGCTACATCATATATGGTTTACTCATTGTTTACGGGGCTTTACTTAGAAGAAGTCTTGGCTAATATACTTGCTCTCACAGCAACTCTAATTACACATGCAATCTACATGCGTTTAATTATTGCTAGAGGGAAGGCTTGGGGGCTTGACCCCCTTAAGCTTGCACGAGCTTTTCTCGCAAACTGGTTGTCTAATATAGCTGAGCCCATGGAGAAGATA
This sequence comes from Desulfurococcales archaeon, assembly GCA_027030065.1. Classification (GTDB taxonomy): domain Archaea; phylum Thermoproteota; class Thermoprotei_A; order Sulfolobales; family WANQ01; genus JALWGO01. The sequence continues at coordinate 2,177 of JALVFK010000091.1, forward strand.
TTGTCTGGTTTATCGGTTCCCAGAAGGGCTAGAATAGATGTAATATTGTTCGAGAAGAACTCTAGGCCCATAGCCTTGATAGTTCCGGAAATACATTATGGCCCGTTTAAAAACGTTGGTAGTAGCATGATGCCCTACCTCATAGACAAGGCTATGGAGTCAAAAGGATATATCGCATTAGCTCTCCACGGCCCAGAGAGCCACGAACATAATCTACCATCAGCAAATTATGCTCGTGAAATAGCTTGGAGGATAGCTGAGGAAATACCCCGAGCACAAGGTATTAGATTAGTTCCCAAGGAGTTCTTCCGGGAGAAGGCGGGGGAGTGGGAAGCACTAGTAATACCCTTCGATAAGGTGTCTCTTCTCTTCGTTACAAGAGATAAAGGTATAGATGATCTCCCATCGAAGCTCCGAGATATTGCTGAAAAAATAGGAGAGGAAACCAATATTCTCCCAATAATAGTTGATTCCCATAACTCCTATACGAGTGAAGACTTTAATGGAATGGATGTTGAAGCACTATTAAGGAAAGTAGTAGAAGTGGTAAAAGAGATGAAGGAGTGTAAGCTTCAGGTAGGATATGGTGAGGCTAGGGTTGAGGCAAGCGGGTATCTTGGCTTATGTAGTGGGAGGATTAGGAGTCTTGTATTCGAATGCAATGGTAAACGCATTGGTATAACATATATCTACGGCAACAATATGTTCCCTGAAACAAGAGCTAAGCTAAAAGAACATGTTTCCAAACTAAAACTATTAGATGATTACGAACCAATAACACCGGATGACCATACATGTACGGCTACATTAGCGGATCATCCCTATGTTCCAGTAAGGTATAGTGGGGAGCTAGCTAACGCGGTATTAGAGAGTATTAAAACAGCTATATCTGATCTCGGAGAAGCTAGGGCGTATTATAAGAGGGTTGTAGTCGATAATGTTCGATTCGTGGGTCAGGCTATCTATGATATGCTGGGCTTACTCGAAGAAGTCGGGGGGTTTGTAGAAAGAACAATAAATATTGAGTTCATATTGAACCTATTCTTCCAGCTCCTCATAATATATCTTATAGCCTTCCTAGCCTAGCACTTCTCTATTAAACCTACTATATATTTCTCGGAGACCGCTAAGCCATCCGTCAAGTCCTTCAGGGGTTTCAGGATAGCTCATATAGTATTTTCTAATCTCCTCCATATAGTCTGAAACCTTCTTCAACTTAGCCAGTAGTCCAGGCCTCGATATCCCGGCTACGAGTGCTCTTAGAATCCTTAAAACGATTCTAGAGGTTACTCTAGCTTCACTACTAATAGTGTAGAGGTCGTCTCCGCTTACAAGCTTCTTAGATATAATGAACTCGAACTCATCGTTGCTCATGCGCTGGAGGAAGAGTCTAAGTATATCAAGGCTTGCCTGTTTAGCCCCGTATTTCTCAATATAGCATTTATTTGCCGGCCACAGACTCTTTGCACTGAAATCGTTTCTCTCATAGGCTTTTTCAAATGCCTCGGCAACGCAGTATGCTGCTAGCATGCTTGAACCTTTCCCACCGCCGTGGATGGGGTTTACGGTATAGCCTGCATCACCTATTACAGCTATACCATTCCATACCAGGCTGTTTATAGGTCTCCTTGTTGGAACTGGTGCTCCAGCAGCATGTATTATTTCTCCCTTAACGTCTTCTCTATTCGCTAGGTAGCGGTAGAAGATCTCTTTAGGTGAGGGATAGCCTGCTCCACCCATTACTCCAAGACCAACATTGATTTTCCTTTCTCCTTTAGGGAATAACCACCAGTATCCTCCTGGAGCAATGGTCTGGTTAATGTATATTCTAATGTATTCTGGATCTCTTACCTCTTGCTCGGTTATCCTTATCTCACGGTAAGCTATATTGAACTCTGTTGGATCAGCTTCTTCTGCAACAGGCCAGTCTTTTGGTAGTTTTCTCCGAACTACTGCTGCGTTCCCGCTTGCTTCTATAACTGTTTTAGCCCTTAGTTCTAGTTGCCCGTTTTTCCCACGGGCTTTTACTCCGACTACGTATCCATCCTCTATTATCGGGGCCAAGACAATGGTTTCATCTAGTAGTGTTGCGCCATGGCTTATAGCAGTACTCATAATGCGTTTAACAAAGGCTGGCGTGTTAACCATATAGCCTTTACCCTTAACTCTTATAACATGTTTCTCTGTTGGACTATAGATGTCTATTCCACTAACAATATATTCTAATTCTTCTCCACGGGGAGGCTCTAACCCCAGCTCCTCGAAATAGTGTTCACCTATAGCGTCTCCACAAGGCTTCCATCCAAGATTATTTCGGTTTACGCGCTCGACAACCGCTACCTTGAAACCCTTCTTTGCTAGAAATAATGCGGCAGTAGAACCAGCTATACCTCCTCCAACTATTATTACATCATATTTTTCCTCAACCATAAATTACACCTCTCTTTACTTCTTGTCTTCTCCTACTCCTTTTAAAAACTCGGTGTGATCCCCTGGTAAGAGATTGAGGTATCTTGAGACGCGATCTCTAAGGCTCTGAGACGCATAGACAGCTATCTTCTTCACGTCTCCTCCAATCCTACGGCTAAGCCACGATAATATCTCCTCAGCCTCCTCCAAGTCGTGGTGATCCCATAGCCGAAAGCTTAGGTGAATATTATTTAGAATAGCATCTCTAGCATTCGATATAATGTCTTCTAAACGTGCATCCGTAAACAAGTGTACCTCGAGCTTCCAGCAACCATTCATTAAAGCATTCCTAAAACCATCTCTAATAAAATCATTGAGAAGCCCTAGTTCGCCTTTATCGAGAAACAATACAACTACATACGTACTAGGACTCTTAGCCCCCATAGCCACTCTAAAAACACCTAAGCCAATGATATGAGAAGAAAAAGCCTAGAATAAAAACATTAATGAATCTCCTATGAAGAAACCTATAGAGGGGGCGGCGATGATATAGCACCCCTTCTACCAACTATCACCATGGGGAGACCAAGGCCTCCCTATTAGAGCCGCCCCATGATAATTAGAGTAAACTAGTTATACTCAGAAAACAACAATAATACTGTTGGAGGCCAGACCACCGCCCACCCCAACACCCGTCCCCGAGGGAACCGTCGGAGGCGCGGGCGTAACAGGACTCACGATTACAGTATGAGCGGGAATGAATGATATGCCCCCACGCCAAGGGCGTTCCCTCGGGGCTCCGGGTGTTGGGGGAGCGGGCCCGAGCGCTCTCGGGGGTCGCCCTTGGTCCGACGGGCCTCCGGGGGCGCTCGGGTGCCGTTGGGCGGTGGGGCTAGATCCCTTTTCTTACGGGCATTTATAGTTTTTAACGCATAAATCGAAGCGTTTTGCGAGTTCACATATCTCTTGTTCTGGTATTAGAGCTAGTGCTCCCTTCTTTGTTCTTAGGATGGCTGTTCTCCCTTTTATTTCGACCCATGCTTCCTCGCATTCTATTGTCTTGGATTCCTCCCCCATGCTTGCTCCTCTCGTCTTCTATTTTTCTCCTCGGTTAAGCTATATTATTCTTTTAGCATACTTTCTCAGTGTTAGCCCGAAGAGTATCGGCGTTATTATCGCTGTTCCAAGCATTACTGTTAGTATGAGCGCATATTCTGAAGCCGTTATGAGCCCATATTGTTGTGCGAATAGGATTATTGCTGTTTCTAGTGCTCCTCTACCACCCATGCCTACTCCTATTATTATTGCTTCATACTTGTTTGTCTTCATTGCTAGGAGCGGTAGGCTGCAGCCAATGAATTTTCCTAGGAGGGCTAGAGAGAGGAATACTATTAGGACTAAGGGGTTTACGAGTGTTCCGGGATTGTAGTTTAATCCAACGTAGGCGAAGAATATGGTTGTTAGTAGGGATTCAAGCATTATGCGTAGCTCGTCGGTTAGCTCTCCTATTCTTATGACTCCTAGGAGGGTTGGGTCTCTTATGGTTCTAAGCCTACTGACGGCTAGTCCTCCTAGGTAGGCTCCTATGACCTCGTTTAATCCTATGAGTTTCGCTATTAGTGCTAGTATGAAGGCTAGCATAACGGTTGTTACCGTCATCCGTGCTGGGTCTGCGAAGAACTTTGTTACTCTTGACCCATATTTCTCCATTATTATTTTTGAAGCATATAGTACTATTACCATGAAGGCTAGTATCTCGATGGTTATATAAGTAAACTCGTAGAAGTCTATGGTTCCCGTAGTTGGTAGAACTCTTAGTAGAGTTATCAAGTATACTGCTAGTACGTCGTCGACAAAGCTAGCACCTATTAATATTGAGTGCGTAGTAGCTGGGAGCTTGTGCTCCATTCTCTCAAGCATGGCGGCAACGGTTTCAGTAGCAGTATTAGATAACGCAACAGCTATGAATAGTGCTGTTATCAAGGGGTATCCGAGGGCCATGGCGGCAGAGAATACTAGTGTGAATGTTGTTAGGGCTCCGGAAACACCTGTTACAATTATCTTCTTCTTTTGTTCGCCTAGGACCCTAAGATTACTTGTAAGCCCGGTGTAGAGCATTAGTATTATTAGGCTGAAATCAGCTAGAGCCTTAATACCCGTATCTGGCTGGACTATCCCTAGAATAGCTGGTCCCAGGATAAGCCCCGCTAACACGTCTCCTACAATACTATGTATACCAGCCCTACGCAGGGGCTCAGCTAATAGTTTTGCAACTATTATTATTAACACGATGTTTAATATGAGCTCCAATTCCCGGTTATCACCACTTACCTGGAACTGCTTCTATATCACATGGGTTTTAAAATTGTCTCCAAGGGGGAGAGGGATTGGTTAGAGCTTATAGATGTCCCAGTACTCGTTCAATATTCTACGTGTTGGATAATAGATTTTCTTCTCGAAATAGTCTCTCACCCTTATACTAGACTTATAGGATTCCCCAACCGGGTCTTCGATACCTAGTAGCCCGGCAATAAATGCTGGAGCACCCTTTTCTAATCCCACGCTATAGCCTCCTTCGAGAGAAGCTATGATTAGCTCCGGCTTCAATTCCTCTATGATCTTAGAAGCCATTAAATGGAAGGTCTTGGAACCAGCCTTCATGTCGGCTAAGCCGTCCATAAAGTAGGCGTCAAAACCAGCAGAATAGAGTATGACTTGAGGCTTAAACTGTTTTAGAATAGTCAACGCTATCTCGAGGAAATCTTCGTATAGATCATCTCCACCATGTCTAGGGAAGATTAAGTTCACCTTAGTGCCGATAGCTTTCCCCGAGCCCAGGTCTTCTGGATAACCTGTTCCTGGATAGAGTGTTCTAGGGTCTTGGTGGAAATCTATGTGCAGTACTCTGGGTTCATTGTAGAATATTTCCTGAGTACCATTGCCGTGGTGTACGTCGAAATCTATAATCGCTATCTTCTCATAACCTTCGTCTAAGAGGTGAGCAGCCAGTATCGCGATATTATTGAATATACAGAAACCTTGTGTTGGAGCACCCATGGCTTTTCCAGCACGTCCTGCATGGTGTCCTGGGGGTCTTGTAAGTACAAAGAACCTTCTCCCCCTACCATTCTTATACTCTCTATAGGCCTTCAATAAACCTCCTATAGAATATAGGATTGACTCTATAGTACCCTTAGACACATAGGTGTCGGGGTCTATTTCTGTGGGGGCGTGTTCTCCAAGCCTTCTAACATAGTTTACGTATCCTTCAACGTGTACTTTATAGATGCTAGACCAGTCAGCGGGCTCGGGTTCTAATACCTCTATGTAGTCTGTTAAACCGTATTTCTCTAAGCCCTTAAACAATATCTTTAGTCTTAGAGGATTCTCGGGATGATGAAACCAGGGCTCGTGTTTAAGGTATACGTCACTATAAACTAGTTTAAACTCCACTCTTCAATAACCCTACCATACTATGTAGAAGCATAACTCTTAAGTCTTATCCCATGTAGATAAATGTCTGGGTAGAATAGAGCATTGTTCGTGAAAAACGTTGGCCAGCTCCTGGATTCTTCTAAAACATGTAGCATATGCCTAAAAGCTAGGAAAACCGCTGTAGAGTTAATCGAAGAAGGCTTAAAGGCGGCTGATCCTTACTCTGCTGTTAGGAAGCATTTATCAAGGATAGAAGACCAGGTAATCGTGGATGGGAAAAAGTTTTCACCAAAACATGTTTTCCTCATAGCGTTGGGTAAAGCTTCCATCCCGATGACTCTAGCAGTAGAAGACGTTCTAAGCGATCTAATAGCTGGTGGAGTAGTATCGGCTCCAAAATATTCCCGCGGAGTCTTCAGTAGGCTTCCCCGTAGAGTAGAGGTAGTATGGGCTGGGCATCCAGTACCCGATGAAGATAGTGTTAGAGCTGGTGAAAAAGCCTTAGAGATAGCTGAACGTGCGGGTAAGGAAGACTTGGTATTAGTTCTAGTTTCTGGTGGCGGCTCAGCCCTCATGGAGAGACCAGCAGATGAGATAAGCCTAAGAGAACTCATGGAAACCACTAAATTGTTGCTGAAGAGTGGAGCGACTATAGACGAGATAAATACTGTTAGAAAACACTTATCATGGTTTAAGGGCGGCTGGCTTGCAAGGAAGGCTTATCCAGCAAACCTCGTAGCACTAATAGTATCAGATGTTGTAGGAGACCCCTTGGAGACAATAGCTAGTGGACCAACAGCACCGGATCCAACAAGGTTTGAAGACGCATACATGGTCTTAAAACACTATGGGCTATGGGAGAAGCTCCCAGAAAAGCCTAGAGAATACATTGAGAAAGGCTTGAGGGGAGAGGTTCCAGAGACACCTAAGCCGGGTGATAAGGTTTTCGGAAAAGTCTATAACAAGGTAGTTGCAAGCAATATAGTCTCTCTTAAAGCAATGGAAGAAAAGGCCCGCGGCCTAGGATACAATACAATAATACTAACATCGAGAATACAGGGTGAGGCAAGGCACGTAGGTAGAGTACTAGCTGGAATAGCCTTAGAATCATACTATAACAGCTACCCCATTAAGCCTCCAGCAGTAATACTAGCTGGTGGAGAAACAACAGTTACAGTAGTAGGAGAAGGGAAAGGAGGGAGAAACCAAGAACTAGTACTAGGAGCAGTAGCGGACATTAATGGCCATCACGGAGTAGTAATAGCTAGTATTGGAACCGATGGAATAGACGGTGTAACAGATGCAGCCGGAGCAATAGCAGACGCTCACACGCTCACAAGAGCTAAAGAGAGAAAACTCAACCCCTACGATTTCCTTGCAAGAAACGATAGCTACCACTTCTTCAAAGAACTAGGAGACCTAGTAATAACCGGGCCAACGGGAACAAACGTTAACGACATCCAAATAATAGTAGTTGAGAAATCAAGTAAAAGCTAATCCTAAAATAAGACTATACTCTTAGATAAGGAAAGGAGGAGTCATAGGGGAAGACTACTGCCAAAGAAAAAACAAGCTAGGGATCACAGAAAGCGTGCAAAGAGTTCAAGGACTATAACCGCTATAGTAATTGTTCTTTCAGTAGTTATCTTAACGACCTATATCTACCTACACTATTATACCCAACCTGGAACCGATAGTCTCTATAGACTGTTAGAGAACAGTAAATGCAAGGTATTAATCCTAGACCCACTAGGCCAAGACTACCCTAATCCGGAACTAATAGGAGACCTCGTGAGGATGTTCTCTAATGCTGGTTGTACAATAACGGTTCTAGAGGGAGAAAGCTTTACGGTAAAGCAAGTAGAGCTCATGAGCTATTATAATATCATTATATTCCGCGGACATACTGGTTGGAGAAACAATGTAAGAATAATTAACGGTAAAAAAGAGATAACAACATATGTAGCCCTATATACTGGTGAACCATTCTCAAAGGATAAGTATCCGGACTTATTGAGAGAAGGATATGTTGGTGAGGGAATACCATTAGCCCGAATTGGAGCTAAATCAAATAAAACCTATGAGGCTGTAACCCAGTATTACCTTGAAAAAGTATTAAGGAAGTTCCCAGAGAATACTACTATTATATTATCAACTTGTTTCTCAACAATGACTGAGCATTTAGCAAAAGTATTCTTTGAGAAGGGTGCTGAACGTGTTATAGGTTGGTCTGAGAAAGTCACGATAACTCATGCTGATAGAGCATTAAGACTACTAGTAGAAAAGGTCTTCATAGATAAGAAGACTTGGAGAGAAGCAGTAAACGAGATAAATAGAGAGCTAGGTCCGGATCCAGTATATAATTCGAGGATCCAGTTGTTAGAGGGAAGGGATTGATAGTACGAATTCCTCGAACAGTACTCAACATTAGTAATGGATCTTATTTAGATTAGGTTTAAATATTACAACCATGGGATAATAATCAATTGTGGGAAAATGAGTTCCAGCACTTCTGAGTTCACCTACATAGACAGACCAGAACTTCTACCAGTAAAGCCAGAGGAACGACATGTTGGTGCTATAAGCTATACGTTGATGATTTTATCGATGGCTATTACTACATCAATATTCTTCCTAGGATGGTTTGCCCAGATACTACAGCTCAACCTAGTGCAGACAGTAGTAGCGGCGACCATAGGTAATACTGTTGTAGCTATAATAATGACCCTCAACGGATACGTTGGAGTCAAGTACGGTATACCGTTCCCAGTACAATTAAGATATACCTTCGGATACAAGGGCTCAATAATACCACTACTAGTCCGAGTAATAGTATCAATCTTCTGGTACGGTGTAGACGGCTATATTGCGGCATGGGCTATAACAGAGATGGCAATGCTCATAGGCGGCGTACCTCCAGACGTAATAGTTGTTGAGGGCCTCAAATACACGCCGATAACCTTCGTATTATACTTGTTATTCGTCTGGGCCGTCGGTATGAAGAAAATCAAGGGCATCAAGATACTAGACAGCATTGCCGGACCATTACTACTAATATTCTTCGCATGGTTCGTCTACTATCTAACAACAGTATTTCCAGGAAAACCGATACCAGTATGGGAAACCAAGGTTGGATGGTTTAGCAGCAACTTCTTCCTAGAAGTAGCCGTCCAGACAGCGTGGTGGGGTACTATAGCGTTAAACGTCTCGGATATCTGTCGCTACAATAAGAGTCTAGCATCCCTGCCTATAGGCCATGTCTTTGGCTTAATTATACCACAGATCGTTGGAACATACCTAGGCTATATTGCTACAGTATTAACTGGTGGAGTTTACAGCCCAATAGACATTATAGCTAAGTATGCGCCAATACCAGCTCTAGGATTCTTCGGTCTATTATTCGCGACGCTAGCAACTGGTAGCACCAACGTTACTGGAGACGTACCAGCTGCAGCCAATGGTGTCATAAGATTAGTCTATGTCTCTTGGGAGAAGGCTGTAAGTATAGCAACCTTCCTAGCCTGGCTAGTTATAGGCCCCTACAGCATAATATATTGGAACAAGGCTCTTGACGTAGCCAACTACCTACTACTCTTCAACTGGTACTACTCGATGTGGTTAGGACCAATAGCTGGTGTAATGGTCATAGACTTCTGGGTGCTGAGGCGGCGCAGGATAATAATCAAGGAACTATACAATCCTAACGGTATCTACAAGTATACAAACGGCTTCAACATAGTGGGACTAGTATCATTCTTCGCTGGCATCATCGGTGAGTATATTATCAGCGCTATCCAGGGCAACCTGCAAGTATACTTCGACATAATACCAGTGCCAGGCATAGAGCTGGCATGGTACTATGGCTTCTTCATATCAGCGATCGTGCACTTAATACTAGGATACGCGGCGAAGAACTACACGCTACCAGAGCTACGCTATAAAGAGTAAACCATGTGAGCTAAGAAGTGGTTTTTAATGGAACCCTATTTAGTTTTTTATCACAAGGTTTTTACCCATCTGTGTCCCACAATATATAATGTATTCCAGACTCTCCTTATAGGAGGTGTATCCAAGTGGTTGAAAAATATGATATAGTTATAAGAAACGCGCGTATACGTGGAAGACCATATGATAAAACATTTGATATAGCAATAGAGGGCGATCGTATAGCCAAGATAGCCGATAAAATAGAAGGTCACGGTGGAACCGAGATAGACGCTAAGGGAAGACTTGTATCACCACCATTCTTTGACATGCACTTCCACCTAGATTCAGTATTAACCGTAGGAGACCCGAGATTCAATGAATCGGGTACCCTATGGGAGGGTATTGAGATTTGGGCTGAGAGAAAGAAGAAGCTAAGCGTAGACGATATCGTTTCACGTGTTGAACTAGCAGTAAAATACCATGTAGCTTATGGTACCCTCTGGATTAGAACTCATGCAGACTGTACGGAGAAAACGTTGACAACTGTTAAAGGCTTGGTCAAAGCTAGAGAAGTGTTCAAGGACTTCATAGACATCCAGGTTACAGCATTCCCACAAGACGGTATAATGACTGAACCCGACGAGCATCCAGAACTCATGAGGAAAGCCTTAGAGCTTGGAGCAGACAATGTGGGTATGATACCACACAACGAGTATACACGTGAAGACGCTGTAGAATCGATAAAGTTTGCCTTCGAGCTAGCAAAAGAATACAACAAGGACATTGACGGACACGTAGATGAGACCGATGACCCTATCTCAAGAAACCTAGAAGTAGTAGCAAAGTATACGCTAAGATATGGCTGGCAGGGTAGAGTTGCAGCAGGCCACGTTACAGCAAGCCATAGCTGGGATGCCGCTTACCGTTATAGGATTCTCCCACTGATACGTAAGGCTGGTATAACAATAGTACCAAACCCATTAATCAACATACACTTACAGG
>JALVFK010000092.1 GCA_027030065.1 Desulfurococcales archaeon
ATTTTACGCTTACTTGGTTATGATGTTCGACCTTTAAAAGGAGGCTACTTGGTGAAAAGGAGACCTCGTATAACCGGAAACTTGAACGTGATCTATATAGATTGTGATAAACTGGGTATAGAGGAGCATAGAGAGTTAATTAGTGTGGCAGAAAGTGTTTTAAAAGAACATAGTGGGATAAGCAAAGGTAGGTTCTATCTCTTTATAGACGAAATAACTAATGTAAGAAACTGGTCAAGAGCAGCTAAAGGTCTGGTAGAAATAGCTCTAGGTAGCGCCACAATAATCCTAACTGGTAGTCACAGCTTGGACGTAAGAATACTCTCAGAGACATTGGCTGGACGAAGAGGAGAAGAAAGGATCTTTAGACAAGCCATTCCTTCGGGCCCAGATATAGAATATTTACCTTTAAGATTTAGAGAATATGTTGCGAACCTTAACCCAGACATTAGGGATCTTTTATGGGATCTGGGATTAATGACTATCACCAAGAGAATGGAGTTTCTATTAGATATACTTAGTCTAAAATCAACAAATATACCATCCGAGCTTAATGAGATAAAAATAAAGTATGGAGAGGATCTCGAAAGATATTTCTATAACTACCTACTAACTGGTGGAATACCTAAAGTCATAGATGAATACTATAGCTATGGTTCTATTGATTCAAGTACCTACGAGACCTATATTGAACTAGTGTTAAAAGACGCTTATAGACTAGGACTTAGTGAAAGAGTTCTATTGGATGTTATCCATGAGATAATAGAGTCCCTATCCTCACCTATAGGTATAGCTAAAATAGCACAGAAGATAGGCTTGGGGCGTGACACAGTGTTTAGACATATAGAGTTTCTTGAACACGCATTCGTTCTCATGTACTTGTATCCATACGATATTATCAAGGATAAAAAGTACATAACAGGTATGCCTAGAAAATATTTCATCATTGACCCATTCATAATCCACGCGTTTAGAGCAAAAACACTGGGTTTTGCATCACCCTTCGAGATATCCAGAGAGTACGTAATGTCTCCTAGCTTAAGAGGAAGACTATTCGAGAATGTTGTGGCAGCTCACTTGAGATATTTAACTAGAGAGGTCGCGGGCACACCTCTATACATATATAATGAATTTATATACTATGGCAAAGCTAATAGCGGTGAAATAGACTTTGTGGTATACTTACCAGCCTATAGAAAAAGTATAAGGAAAATGTACCGTGAAAAACTCGGTATAGTTAGTGATGCTCCATATATATCCATTGAGGTAACCAGCGAAGAAAAAATTGACAGAAGATACATAACCAGTTTAGTAAAAGCCTCCTCAGCAAAGAATATTAGAGGTATTGCTGTAACATCAAAAAACATGGGTATATACAGAACATTTGCGGAAATACCAATATACTTATTCCTT
>JALVFK010000093.1 GCA_027030065.1 Desulfurococcales archaeon
GTCACCGACTACGACACGCCGAGGACCTACATGCCCGGCGAGGGCACCACGCTGGAGACCTTCGTCTACGTCGGCATGATAAAGCTCGTCAACGCTGACGGCAAGCCGCTCAGCCCAGACGCGCTCAGCAAGATAACCGTCACCATAACCTGGCCCGACGGCGTCGTGACCCAGCACAAGCCGCAGGACGACGGCCGCGTAATGATAATACTCAACAAGGACACCGTCAAGAGCTGGCCAGCACCTGAGAGCGCCAAGTACAGCCCAGAGACCCCCGTTGAGGCCCAGAGCCAGGCCCCGCACGGCGCCTACAAGGTCGTCGTGACGTGGGAGGGCGTGGGCACCGTCGCCAGCCAGACCATCAGCATCGAGAAGGGCAGGTTCGAGACCAGCAAGCAGGAGTTCACCGTCAAGCTTGACGTCTACGACGTAACCCTCAGCTTCAAGACGCCCTTCGGCACACCGCTCGCCGGCGCGACCGTGGAGATAACCAAGCCTGGCGCTAACACCTTCACCGCCACCCTCGACAACAACGGCGAGATAACTGTCAGCGAGGTACCGCCAGGGCAGATAAAGGTCGCAGTGAAGAGCTGGAAGGGACTCGCCATCAACTATGAGACCACCGTCTCCAGGGAGACCGCGGCCATCACCGTCGACAACATCGGCAAGCTCGTCGTACACGTCGTCGGCAGCAGGGGACAGGGCCTCGCAGGCGCCAGCGTTGAGATAGCCAACGTCGGCACCTTCACCACTGACAGCAGCGGCACCGTCGAGGTAGAGGTGCCCGCTGGCACCTACAAGGTGACCGCCAGCAAGGGCGGCCGCACCGCCAGCACCAGCGTCGCAGTACAGGGCGGCAAGACCGCTACCACTGAGCTGAAGCTCGACATCTTCATCAGCATCGCCGGCTGGGAGATGAGCAGCGGCGAGTTCCTCGGCATGCTGCTGCTCTTCATCATACTGGTGATAGTGCTCTTCATCATCGCCCACGAGTACAGCGCCTGGAGGAAGCGCCGCCTCGCCAAGGTCATAGCTCCAGCGAAGGAGTAAAGACAAGGGCCGTCTTTACCCTCAAAAAACAAAAAATATTTTTCTTGTTTTTCTGAAACATTCTCCTTGTGCCTCGTTCTAACCGTAAAAGACTGGATCCTGTGCTAGGCTTCTTGCTCGGCCTAGGCGCTCCTCCGCCAGCGCGCGCCCTCCAAGCTAGGCCGCTTATAAAGCCGGCCTACGTATCCACGGGCGTCAGGGCCTTGGACTCGCTGCTCGGCGGAGGAGTTGCTACGGGCAGTATTACTGAGTTTATTGGTGAGTTTGGTGCTGGTAAGACTCAGGTTTGTCATCAGCTTGCTGTTATGGTTCAGCTTCCTCGTGGTGAGGGTGGTCTTGGCGCTAGGGCGCTCTACAT
>JALVFK010000094.1 GCA_027030065.1 Desulfurococcales archaeon
ATACTCCACTTGCAACAGCAATTATGGTTGCTGAAATGAGCGGCAACTACTTATTAATTATCCCAGCTATTATAGGCTCCCTTATAGCTAATGAGCTGATAAAATACGATACCCTATACCAGGCACAGGTATTTAGGAGGGCTCATCCGCTCACAGCTAGTCTCAGAACAATACTAGATGTAATAGAATTAAACCCAGAACTAAGGGGGCTCAAGGTAAGAGACTTCGAAGACCTAGAATACCAGTCAGTAACAGTTAAACACAAACTGAGAGACGTGTTAAGAGTTATGAGGGAATACCGCCAACGCTTTGTTCCAATAACCGATGAACGCGGATATCTTATAGGAGTAATAGAGTCTGAAACCCTTAAACGAGAACTTGTAGCGGGAGAACTAGATAAAACAATAGCTGAGTCCGAGTTGGAGAGAGACATAGTGTTATTGTATCCCGATGAAAGTATTAGAGAAGCTGTTAAGAGAATATTGCATAAGGGTAAAGACTATGGAGTAATAATTGAATGGGATGAAAAGTATAGGGGAGTGCTATTAGTTGAAGACTTATCAATAATAGTATCACGCTACATGTTATCGCCAATCCCCCCAGAACCTAAAACGAAAATCTTAGCTGTAAAACGAACACTAGGAGTAGAGGTAAAATAGTTGAGAGTTATGTTAGTTTTGTGGCGGATGAATTGGGTTATGGTTTTTCTAGGAGGATTGCTGATTGGCTGGGTATTATTCGGATAGGCAATGTTATTGTTATAGGGTTATCTGGGATAGCCGGCTACATTGTTGGTAGCCAGGGTTTAGCGTTTGATGTTGATGTGAGAGTTCTTGTTCTCGTTGCACTTGTTCCCTCTCTTATAGGGGCTGGTGGCAATATTGTTAATGATTATTTTGATAGGTTTATTGATGCTGTTAATAAGCCTTGGCGTCCTATCCCATCTGGTAGGATTAGGGCTGAAACAGCTCTTAAAGTAAGCCTAGCCCTCATGGTGGCTGGCGTCTTCTTGAGTATTGCCTTGAATCTTTACTGTGTGTTAACGGCTATTCTAGCTTCAGTCTTATTGTTTGAGTATTCTAGGTGGTTGAAGAAGACGGGGCTTCCAGGTAATCTCGTAATAGCTTTCCTATCGTTTCTCAGCATATTTTTTGGAGGACTCGCTTCACCTAATCCCATGGCTAGCCTATTGCCTGGACTCTATGCTTTCCTCATAATCCTTGGCAGGGAACTGCTTAAGGGTATAGAAGACTTGGAGGGTGATAGGAGATATGGTGTTAGAACACTAGCTGTTATAGCTGGACCCCGCGCGGCCTTATTGGCTGGTACCCTATTATTAGTGCTCGTTATCACTATTAGCCCGCTACCATATATGTTATACAATTATAACATATATTATCTGGTA
>JALVFK010000095.1 GCA_027030065.1 Desulfurococcales archaeon
GTATGGTATGAGGATTCTAGGACCCAACATCTTCGGTATAGCTTATACTCCACACAAGATGAATGCTACCTTTGGCCCCAAAGACGTGTTGCCAGGCGGTATAGCCTTCATAACCCAGAGTGGTGCTCTAGGAATAGCGTTGATGGGCTGGACTATTCTAGAAGAAATAGGGTTATCAGCAGTAGTTAGTATGGGTAATATGGCTGACATAGACGTTATGGAGGTATCAGAGTACTTAGCCGAAGACCCCAACACCAAGGTTATAACAATCTACCTCGAGGGATTGAAGACTGGTACTGGTAGAAGATTCCTAGAAATAATGGGCAAGGTAACCGAGAAGAAACCAGTAATAGTGATCAAGTCGGGTAGATCGGAGAGAGGAGCAGCAGCGGCAGCAAGCCATACGGGTAGTCTTGCAGGAGCAGACAAGGTATACGATGCGGCTATGAAGCAGACAGGTATACTGAGAGCACTAGACATCGAGCAAATGTTTGACTGGGCTAGAGCCTTCGCCCTCCTACCCTTGCCAAAGGGAGAAAACACCGTGATAATAACTAATGGCGGTGGAGCCGGAGTAATGGCAACTGACGCGGCAGCAGACCATGGTGTAACTCTCCTAGACCCACCAGAAGACTTGAAGGAGAAGTTTAAGAAATGGATGCCATGGTTCGGTAGCCCCAAGAACCCAGTAGACTTGACGGGTATGGCTGACCCCAACCAATACTATGGTGCAGTCAAGGAGGCATTATACGATGACCGCGTACACGCAATAGTAGTATTGTATTGTAGAACAGCAGTATGTGACCCAATGGAACTAGCCAATGCTATAATAAAGGCTAGAGATGAGGCAAAGAAGGATGGAATAGAGAAGCCGATAACAGTATCAATGATTGGTGGAGAAGACGTATACCAGGCAATGAAGCACTTAAACCGCAACGGCATACCAGCATACCCGATACCAGAGAGAGCTGTATCAGCAATAGGAGCACTAATGAAATACCGCAGATACCTGGAATCAAAGAAAAAATAACACCAAATTATTTATAGAAACCGAGAAATCCATTTTGAATAAAAAATGTTTTGTTGAAAAACCTTGATTTTAAGAAGACCCTAAATAGTTCACATGGTTATCAGCTGGTGCTAGAACACAGGAATAATCACCGCCCGGTTTATAGAGATCTCCACTTGTAACCCAGAATGCGTTATTCGAAACTACTATTGAATCTCCTGCTCCACACCATCTATTATATACCATATATGCGTCCCCATATATGACCATAACGTTGTTCATAACACTTGTTTTACCAGTATTATCTAGACTTACTACTGGATTATCTGGCGTTGCATTGCCTGTTCTGATTACATTAGAGTTCACAACGATATTACTCGTATAGTATGCA
>JALVFK010000096.1 GCA_027030065.1 Desulfurococcales archaeon
TTCCAACCGTGACTTTTGAAGTATCTGTTCTATCAGTACCAGTACTAATTGAGGTAGATGATAGGCGTAAACTACCCGAAAAAGTAGTTGTGGGTAGACATGGTCTAATAGTTGAGAAAGGGTTCTTTAAGGGAACCCTGCTACCACAAGTACCAGTAGAGTATGGTTGGGACTCGGAAACATTTCTCGCTGAGACATGTATAAAGGCTGGACTACCAGCTGATTGCTGGCTCGACGAGGACGTCAAAGTCTACGCTTATGAGGCTAGACTCTGGAGAGAAAAAGAACCATTAGGTGAAATAGAGGAAAGAGACCTACGCCGAGAGTTAGAGAAGCTTTGGGAGGAGAGAAAGAGTTAATAGCCTTACCATATTATCTGGCTAAACGGAATCTTTAATTAATGTAGTAAAGGTGTTGCTTATGGCTGAGAAAGAGCAAGAAGCTACACGAGAATACACTGGCTTAATAATAGGGTATCGTAGGGGAACGAATACACAGTACACTAACCAGGTGTTAGCGAGAATACATGGAGTAGAATCATATAAGCAAGCAGCACAATTAATTGGATGGAAGGCTCTCTACGTTGACAAGTACGGTAACAAGTATTATGGAAAAATAATTGGTGTTCACGGTAGGAAGGGTGTTGTAAAAATAGTGTTCAAGCCAAACCTACCCGGTCAAGCCATTGGCGAGGAATTCAGAGTTTTTAAGGAGTAGCAGTCTGTTCTTCAGTTATCTTCCTAAGCTGTCTCTTGTACATCTCGAATAATTCTTCAGTAGTTGTAACGTCTTCTGGGCCCTTATCGGGTCTCCACCTTATGAATCTTGGAAACCTTATTGATATACCAGCACCTGGTTTAGCCCATCCATAACAGCATGTATGTACTGGTGATAGAGTTAGTTCTGCTCCAATAATCTCTGCTACGATTGCTGGCTGGAACCACACGTCTGGTTTCATAGCTGAGTCTACTCTTGGATGCTTATTTGGTATTACATAGGGTTTGAACATCTCCATCATTCTATCGAGATCTTCGTCGGTGAAGCCGCTTCCAACCTTGCACACGGTTTTGAATGTATCGGTTTTGGGATCGTAGGCAGCCATGAGTAGGGTTCCGTATTTTCCGCCTCTCCTACCTCTCCCGTAGAATGCTCCGACTGCTACGAGATCTACTGGTTCTATCATTTCACTCTTATAGTCTCTCTTATACTTTATCCAAAGCCATCCACGTGCACCTGCCTGGTATATTGCTTTTCCATGAATTGCTTTAACCATGACTCCCTCTGCTCCATCCTCTATTGCTTTAAGGAAGAATTCTTCTAGCTCCTGGGGGTCATCTGTTATAATGTACTCAGCTATTCTGAACTCGTCTGATTGTTCTATTATTTCCTCTAATT
>JALVFK010000097.1 GCA_027030065.1 Desulfurococcales archaeon
TTCTCTTCTGATACATAGACTAGTGTTGTAGGGTAGACTAGGTCTAAGTCGCTAACCAAGGGGAGAGCAAGCCAGTATGCTCCAGTAACGTCGTAGGGTCTACCCCTTCCCAATACAACAATTCTTACTGGTGTATCTGCAGCTATATGTAGTATCAGAGACTCATTCTCCACTTCAGCTTTAGCTTCCTTGGATCCCGGCTGAGTCACTACCAACAATAACTCTACACTTGAGTTCTTCGAAGCTATTTTCACGGGAACTATAGTTGTTGTTAGATTCCTCCACCACCCCCTCCACCTAAACAGCTCTAGGTCATAGTAAACATTGTATTCAATCCCTATTCTATTCCATGAAGAGGGACTGCCCTTGAAGAAAACCTTCACTGGGTTTAAGTAGAAGGAGTCTACGTAGAAGTAGCCTTGATAGTCCTCGTTCTTGAAGGCTAATCCCACTACTGGAATGTTCCCATAGAATCCATAGGAAGAGTTCTCGGCAACACCGCTACCAGTAAACCATACTGCACCGGAGAGAGGTGTTAGACTTGCAAAGGGGTATCCAAGATATACTCGCGAAAATAATAGTGGCTTCATCACAAGGTTCTCTGGGGTTGCCTGGTATCCTGGGAAGGCTATATCGGTAGCCCATGGGAGATAAAGCCATTCAACACTACTAACAGCCGTTGTACCAGGCGAGGGTAGAACTGCTAACGCTTTAGATATAGTTGAATCTGCACCCCTGAGCTTATTCAACCATAGAATGGGACATACGCCTAGTACACCGTCACCACAGAGAGGTTTTGATACTCCCTGTAGTGGTTTGGGATTATATCTGGGTGTTAGTCGGAGTATTCTTAATACATAGTTTACTAGTCCCCCGACAATACTGTTTACCTTATACTGGATTGAAGCCGACCAGTTCATCTTAATCGTAGTAGAGTTGAATAGGTCTCTAAACACGTAGGCTAGAAAGCCTAGCTTACTTTTATTCAATAAGTTCTCGTCAATTATTTTAGCTTCAACCCTATACATGTAATCATATAATAATTCATCGCCTCCTCTTAACAACCCATAGGTTTCTGGTGGAGGAGAAGTCATCTTAGAATAGTATTCTTGTACAACTACTGCTATCATCTTCGATGATAGAACTTGTGGTATGAATACATAGGGTTTACACTCAATCTTAGAGTTATCTATTCTAACATCTAATACGGGCTGCGGGAACTCTATAACATATAGTACAAGGTCTACAACACCCTTAAAATCATGGTATGCCTTAATAGTCACGTTAACCATACTGATACTTGAAGAACCATTCAATATTATTCCTCGAGCATTTACTGGTATGAAGAGTTCACGGTGAATACTATCAGCATAATATGTGACACTATAAGAAT
>JALVFK010000098.1 GCA_027030065.1 Desulfurococcales archaeon
GGCCGTGATGGTAGAAGGTTGGGTAAGGGTAGGGTTATAAAAGCAATAGATTGTGAGAGGACTCTTCTCGTAACAGTAGAGGTACCAGAAGAATATGCTATGGAGGTGAGAGCTATATGGGTGGAAAAAGAGGACACCCAGTAATAGTTTGTAGATGTAGAGATGTAACATTAGAGGATGTTGAGAAAGCAATTGAGGAGGGAATAACAGATCTAGAAACATTGAAGCGAAGACTAAATATAGGTATGGGGCCATGCCAGGGAAGAACATGTATCCCACTCGTTGCCAGCATCTTAGCTAGAAAGCTTGGTAAACCAGTTGACGAGCTATTGATACCTAAGATACGTGCCCCAATAATCCCCGTTCCCATTAACTTCTTACTCAAGTCCGTTGATGCTAAAGGTGAGGAAAGGAATGATTAAGACTAGGATCCTAATCGTTGGAGGAGGTATTTCGGGTTTATCAATAGCCTATAGTCTAGTTAAACGCGGAGTAAATGATATAGTAATAGTTGAGAAAAGCTACTTGGGCTCCGGTTCAACTGGACGATGTGCTAGTGGTATACGTGCATCATTTACTTCTAGGGAACACGTAGTATTAATGAAGCATAGCATAGAATTATGGAAGAAATATGCAGAAGGAGAACTAGGAAAACACGGGTTATATTATAATCAGGGGGGATATGTATGGCTAGCTTCACGGGAGGAAACCGCTAAAACTATGGAGAGGCTCGTAAAACTTCATAACTCCTTGGGAGTCCCGACTAGGATAATAGGATTAGATGAGTTAAAGAAACTAGTTCCACCAATAGAAACTAAGGGTGTAGTGAGCGTACTCTTTGATCCAACCGCTGGCAAGTCATCGCCTTTTAGCACAATATTTGCTTTCTATAACTTGCTTAGAAAGAAAGGTGTAAGAATATACCTACATACAAGTGTTGAAGAGATATTACACAACAATAAACGCGTCTATGGAGCAATAACTAGTAAGGGTAAGATAAGAGCCGAGACTATAGTAGTGGCTGCGGGTGCTTCAACTCGTAAACTACTTGAGCCTCTTGGAGTAAGAGTGCCATTGAAGAATTTACCCCGACACGCAATGTTAACCGAGGCTTATAGAGAGGCGTTCAAACCCTTGGTTATAGACTGGGATACTCCTGGAGTACCATATATTGTCCAGATGAAGAGTGGAAGTTTCTTGATAGCACGGAATATTGATGAAGAACCAGAGCTTTCACTATACTCGCAGAGAATAGACTTTATGCCCAAGGCGGTTAAGCCTTTAGTAAGATTCTTTCCTTGGCTGAGAAATACTAGGATAATGAGATACTGGATGGGATACTATATTACAACGCCAGATCATCACCCGATATACGGGCCAGTAAAGGGCTATGAGAACCTCTATATAGCGACAGGATTTAGCGGACACGGCTATATGATGGCTCCAGTTACTGGAGAGGTTATTGCTGAATGGATACTAAACGGTAAACCCTCAATAGATGCCGCAGAGAGACTCGTACTAGAGCGGTTTGAAAAAGGAGCACTTATTAAGGAACTAGCAGTAGTAGGCTAAGTTATCCAGTTATATTTTTCACTATTTCTTCTATTCCAGCTCTTATTATCGATATAGCGAAAGCAGACATCAATAACATCATTATCTTGTCTAGTATTAGTGTGCCATTCTTACCAAGCATCCTGTCTAGGAATCCTCCTAGATGCAGAAATGGGAGAACTATTAGTGAAGCAACTATTATCGATATTATAGCGACATGGAGACCAAAGGTATACTTTATGTATATTGTTGAAGCTATAGCTCCCGGCCCAGCTAGTAATGGTGTCGCTAAGGGAACTATTGCGAGGCTCTCCGCATCAGACTTAGGCATTAATCTTACCTCGAGAAAGCCCAGAATAGAGTATATTAGTAGTACTAGTCCTGCCGCTACTTTAAAGTCACTTATTGAGACACCTAAATAATCCATTACGATGTCTCCTATTATAGCGAAGAGGAATAGAATTATTATTGCAACGAGAACACTACTATTTATTATTCTCCTACGTTCCCTAGGCTCTAAGTTCTTAGTTAACACGTAGAAGAGAGGAGCATTACCGAGAGGATCCATTACGATAAAGAGTAATAATATCGGTTGAACCCAGTCTACAAGATTCTCTAACACTACATATCACCAGTTTTTACTGTTAAACCAATACCCATTTCTGATGGAATAACTGTTGTCTTCCATCTAAGTGTTTTAGACATGTAATTGAGGTATTCGTCTACTGATGCTGTAGAGGGGAATAACATGTTGTGAGCCATTATTATTCCTCTAGGCTTTATTCTATCCTTAACTGCTTCAATGCATTCAACGTATCTATTCTTTTCAACGTCTATGAAGAGAATATCTACTTCCTCTGGGTACTCCCTAAGTATTTGGCAAGCATCACCAACTAGCGTCTCTACATTGATTTCCAGCTTGAGTTTTTCTACTAGTTCCTTAAACATGTCTAGGTTTCGCTTATAATAGTCTATGGCTAAGACTGTGTGCCTGGTGCCAGCGTCTACTACTGCATATGCCATCCATATAGTTGAAAATCCTGCACCTGCACCAGCATCTACTATATAGCCTTCCTTTCTACCTGTTAGTACGAGGTAAGTATAGGTTACAGAATAGAGTATCTGTCCTTCACTCCACCTAATAGTCGGTATACCCATATAATTACATTTTTCATAGTATTCCTCTATAACTCTCAATATGTTAGTGTTTCTTAGATTCATATTGTAATCCCTATTAGACTATATTTGTGCTGAGACTTTCTTAACTATTAGCCAGAGAGCACCTGCTATTATTAGAACAGCTAGAGAAGACAATACTACTTCTACAGCAGTACGCGTTATAACCGATAATATAACCTCTCTCACTGCTACAATAAATGCTACTTCACCGACCGCTACGAGATATAGTTCTCTCTTCCTATATGCCGCAATAATGCTTCTCAACAACTCGACGAATACGAGTATTAACAGTATGTCGTCGATGAGGAACTGTAGCTCCATTGCTGAGCCTACGTGGAGGGCTTTTTCTAGATCAATTATTGTATAATATGTTACCAAGCCTATGAGAATAGACAATAGGCTTAGGATTATTATCTCGGCTATGAGGTTCACTATCTCGCTGAATGCGTATATTTTTCTTATTACTTTCTCCTTAATGGTCTCAGTCAAAGGTTACAACCTACAATTAGTAGTAGCA
Organism: Desulfurococcales archaeon; assembly: GCA_027030065.1. Classification (GTDB taxonomy): domain Archaea; phylum Thermoproteota; class Thermoprotei_A; order Sulfolobales; family WANQ01; genus JALWGO01. The sequence continues at coordinate 3,248 of JALVFK010000098.1, forward strand.
TGGAAGTAAAAAATAATGTTGGAGAGTAGAAAACAAGGATTCCGTCTTTACTACTATATCGTGGGTTAAGATAATATTACTGCTATTAGTGCTAGAACCGCTAACGTTAAACCGTATTTCCATAAGAACTTTACTCCTTGATCAGGCCTATACCTCGGCATCATAGTATCTATTAGACATAATACCGTGAATACTATGAAGTATTTCACTAGGATCACTATTATCCCTAACCAATAGTTTTCCACAATACTTACTGGTGCAGCACCACCTAGGAATAACAGTACGAACAGTATTGGAAGCACTATTTTCTCCATAAAGTGTACAAAGAATAGCATTGCTAGTCTAGGACCACCATATTCGGTGAAAATACCCCAGTATATCTCTGTTTCAGCCTCTGGGAAGTCGAAGGGCTTTATCATTAATACTCCCATGAGCCCTATAAAGCCGGCTATAAAGGCTAGTATCATTGCAATAGTGGCTGCTGGACTAACGGTCCAGAGATTTATTGATACTAGTGATGTTAGGTAAAACGAGTATTGTGCACCAAATGCTTTTGAAGCCACTATTATTGGTACTAGGAAAGACGCTATCAATACTGGTTCAGCTGATACCAATAATGCTAGGTAGCGTCCAATCCCTATATTCGTATACGGGTTAGGAGTGCCCAAAGCTGCTAGAGCTATTGAGAGAGAAGTCCATACAAGGAAGTAGAATAGTATTATCGAGTCATAAGGCGCGTAAAGGGGTGCATAGGATAGCGGTGTTAATAGCAGTACTGCTATTAGCGAGCCTACACCGAGGGAAGCTGCTATTACTGGTATATACTTTGATGCTATCCTAGATGTAGCGTCTTCCTTCATTAATAGTTTAAAGAAGTCTGCAAGAGGCTGTAGTAATCCTACTGGACCAGTTCTAGTTGGGCCTCGGCGGAAAGCCATCCTAGCTGATGCTTTCCTCCAATACCATTGAGTGAATATCACCATAGCTATCATGAATAATAGTCCGGGGAATACTAGGAGTTGTAATAATATGTCAACCGCTATCATGGTTTCTCACCCTACTAGTATTGATATAATGATTAATGCTATGAGTACGAGGAGCATGTAGAAGAACCAGTCTTGCACTATATTAGAACCAGCTGTCTCCGTTATTGCCCTTAATGCTCTTCTAAAAGCTCTTGTCATAACGTCAACGAATACTCTTGTTATTGGTACTATGAA
>JALVFK010000099.1 GCA_027030065.1 Desulfurococcales archaeon
TATTTTACTAGGTAATTGTAGGGTATTATGCCCGTGTAGGTTATTGAGTTATTTCTTGGTAGAAGTTCGATAAAGATATTGTTAACTTTAATTCTTTGAGGCATAAAGTCTATCTTGGATTCAGCATCGTAGATATGTATAATTATGTAATTGTAGGCTGTGTGGTCTATGAGTAATGCGGTCTCATTCACAATAGTAGTGTTTAATATAAACGTTTTTGAAAAGTTAGAGTAGGGCTCAGAGATGAAGATAGTCCAGGTCTCATTTTTCCTTAACGCATTTAAATAGGTATTCCTAGCTTCTTCTAGTATCTTCTTCAACTCCTCTACTGCGAGTCTATATGTATGGTTCTCATTAACTATGCTGATATTAGTTGTGGCTCTGGATTGTCCGCTACTAGTATTTGTGACAGTATATTTAGTTGTAAGAGGATGCCCATGGTTGAAGCCATTCAATAGTATGATAGAGACGACTAGTACAATAATAATTGTAAAAATAATAATAATTAATGTTAGTTTGTTAGAAATCAGTGTAGTCACCAAATCTTTTAATTACTAAAGTAAGTTTACACTCTACCTTGCAGTCTAATACTTTTCCCGAGCTAATTAATTTTATCTGCATGTTCCTTCCATATATCTTCCAGTATATTATAGTAGCTACCTCTATTCACGTTTATGAAAGCATAGGTGTTGGGCAATTCAGCTGGAGTCCATGGCTCTATTCTAATTAGCATTTTCTGTCTTAAAGACATTATTGTCTCTAATTTGAGAAGTTCTCATCGATCATATAAGCTTCTAATATGCTGTTTACTCCTATTGACGTTGTTATACTTAAGGTAAATCAATAATTAATAATAGCAATAGCTTGAAGTACTTTATAATTTGCTGTTTTCCTAGACGATAGTTTGATTGTTGATAACTTGTAGGTTATGATTCCTCCAGTATTCATAGCTGAGTGGGCTACTATGACTGGAATTAGTGAGTTAGTTGTGGTTCTTAAGTAGCTTAGCAGTAATCCCGTTATGAATACTTCTGATAGTAAAATAGCATGCTTCTTTAAGGGCTGTAAATGGACTAGCATGAATAATAGTGCTGGTATGATGACTGTAACATAGATTGGCTCTTTATGTATTATTAGGTAGCCTTCAAGTAAGCCTCTAAAGAGGATTTCCTCGCCTAATGGAGCTATAATCAATAATGTAAGTGTGGTTAGTGTTTTGTTTTTGTTGAATAACTGTGTTGGGACTAGGTCTGTATTGGCGGTGTATTTCTTGTTTATATAATTCATTATAAGTGATACTATCAGTAGAGAAGTAGATGCAATTAAGCAAATAATCAAACTTTTTTGGTCAATAGTGAAAGTCATTGTATTATTTAATTTGAATAAATAAGCGATGAAAAAAGATAGGACTATAAACAAGATCTGTGTAATGAGTCCACTGCTTAGAACACTCTTATCCTCCGAGGTTATTCTGGAACCTATAATTCCTCCAAGTATCGATGAAGGTATAAACACTATAGTCCATAGGAATACAGCATACGTAATATCGGATACCATTGTATTTAATGACATTTTCTTCACCAGAGTGTCATTCTCTTCCACACGTATAGGGGATGGTATAAGAACTAATAATGGGGCTAGAAAGTTTGTAGTCCAGACAATCATGCTATTATAAAGCTTGAACTAGGAGATTATACTGTAAGTGGTGTTAGAGAATGTCTTCGATTGAAGATTTAAGAGAGGCTTTGAGACAAGTAGAGAAGCATCTCGATTTTGCTAGGCTAATATATAGGAGTCTTCCCTTCGTGTTTTGGGCGGGCTTCATACCATTACTATACATAGCTGCATCGCTTGCTACAAGCAGTATAGGTCAAACAGCACTAGGCATAAGTATAGGCATAAGTCTATCCCTATGGTTTCTCCTAGAGGAGCATTCAGCCTACAAAGTGTTAGAAAAACTAGATACCGTGTTAGGCAGACATATCGAAAACCCTAAGCTATACATAATACTCCAGCTTGTATCATGGCCTATTGCAGCATTCATTGCCTATATATCCGTATATATGATTGGACTTATAGAATCAGCATGGCCGCTAGTATTCTTCAGTAGCGGTATAGGATTACTCATATTCATAGATAAAGTCTTCAGAAGAACCTATGACAAGGAAATGCTCACTGTTTTCGGATTACCACTCATATCAATACCAGTAATAAACCATGTACCATTGCCGAAAGAGGACTTTGCAATAATGATCATATCCTCCTCAATGGCATTAACGGGATTCCTATACATTAGGAGGGCTTTCAGAACTTGAAAAACAACAAAGAAGACGCAAAAATCCTCCGGGAAATCTCTGAAAGCCCGTTAGGTAATCCAGTCAGACTAGCCGTAGCACTCTACCTCCTACCAAGAAAAGGAGCATACTTCACAGCAATAGCTAAAGCACTAGGTTTAACAAAAGGAAACTTAAGGCACCACCTTAACATAATGCTAAAACAAGGCCTAATAGAAGAAAAATACGTTCTAAGCAACAGACCAAGAAAATACATATCCCTTACAACAAAAGGTGCTGTAGAACTAAACAAGATCCTTAATCTATTGGAGAAATTATTAGGAATGACTAGATCTTAAAGGACAATTATATTTAATAAAAATCCATTAGTAATAATAAGATATAAAAGTACTGTCTAGATAGTATTGTTTAGCAGTGACTGGTATTGGTTCTCCTGCCTGGTTATAAGGGACTTGAAATAATGTTCAATATAAGTGACAATAGACCTACTGTAAGGTATACGAGGTATTTGCCGATAATATTCTGAAACGCTTGCAACTGGCTGGAAAAACCATTGGTGATTAATAAAGAACGTTTTTAAAACTCTGCCTCATACCTTCCTGTTCTCGACGAGTAATCGGCGTGAGAGACGATGCCCGTGCAATATTTCTCTAGACCTCATAAATGTTCTCCATAATGCTGAAGGGATCTTAAAGGATTTAGATGAGCTCAGAAGAAGCGATTATCAAATTAAGATAATATCGCTTATAGATGTTTCTATTATCAAATAATAGCTTGAAGTTGTGAAGACGTAACTTAGCGGAAATACGAAAATTAATTAAAGAGATAAATCTTATAAGAAAGCGTTTATGAATTAAGATATATGTAATATTATACATAAGTGGACTATTAGCTCTGGGCTATTACTTCTGTTATAGTGCTTATAATGAATTATATAAATAATAGAAGTAAAAAGACTATTGACGTGTTACAGGTGACTCTATTGCTGGTTCTAGGAGCACTATTTGCTATTCAAGGCTATTATGAGCTGTTAGGAGCAATCTCATGGATAGACGAGGCTACCCTATCCATTACGATAGTTATCTTAAGCCTTGCGCTGGTAGTCTATAATATTAAGAAGAAACTCTCTTTGAAGCGTAGCCGACCCATATAACAAGTTTTACTCTTTAGAGACCAGCGTTTCCTCATCGAACACCCTTGAGACGCTTCCATGTATCTTTTTGAGCATACCAGTGGGATTGCCTATTTAGGGAGTTCTTGCTTTACAAAAATACAAGGAAATGCTTGTGCGGCAAACTCTGCAGGGATTTAAACCCGGGATCATTATGGCTCCGGAGGAGTAAGAATGAGAAACAAATATTTCTGGAAGAAATCACTAGGTTAGAAACATTATTCACATAAAGTTATCTCTCTGAAATATAATTACTGATAATCTGGAAACACCAAGCTTACAGGAAAGGCTTATTGCCTCAACATTCTAAGCATATGCTTGGGGCTAGGATATGTCTAAGGTTATTAGAGTGAAGTACGAGAATGGAGTCCTCAAACCTCTCGAACCTTTGGATTTAGAAGAAGGAGAGGTTCTGCTAGTATCAATTAAGAAGCCAGTAAGAGAACTCTTCGGGGTTCTCAAGAGAAGGAATCCCCGAGTCCAGCCTGAGGATGTTGAGAGGGTTATAGAGGAGGTAGAGATTGAAGGTCCTTTGTGACTCCAATATACTAATAAAGTATCTAGTTGGAGATGAGAAGGCAAGAACCCTAGTAGAGAAAGTGATTAACAGTGAGTGGAGCGGGTATATAGCAGGGACAATAGCCAGCGAGACTATCTACGTTTATCTAAGACTTGCATTAGATGTCTCCCGCTATAAGCTCAAAGAGCTAATTACTAAGAAAGACGGAAAGGTTAAGAATCTTCTAGAGGAGGATGTAAGACCTCTACTCTTCGCTCTTCAACCTGATAACACTGGAAACCAGCGTCGAGGAACTCTTAAGCCTAGTAGAAAGCTATGGACTGCTACCTAACGATGCATTAATAGCTGTAGCTGCACTCAAACACGGTATAAGCACAATTGCTACTTTCGATGAGGACTTCAGACGAGTACCATGGCTAAGAGTTATTTCTTAGTTTCATGAGAAATTATCAATTAGGATTATCAGCGATGAAACTCGGGAATTACCCGGTTTCTTATCCAGTTTATGATTCATAGTTTTGCCATAAATAAAGGAGAGGCTTTATATAGGAGGTATTTAAGTGGCGGGCCCGCCGGGATTTGAACCCGGGACCTCCGGCTCCGGAGGCCGGCGTCCTTTCCAGGCTGGACGACGGGCCCTTTCTTGTTTTACATGCGTGGTGGGGCTTTTATTCCTAGGGTTTCTAGTGTGTTTGCGAGTACTATTTTTACTGCGTAGGTTATTGTTGTTTTTAGGTTTCTTTTTCTTGGGTTTGGTTCGTGGATTACTGGGTCTTCTTGGTACCATGAGTTGAAGGTGTCGGCTAGTTTGTTTATGTAGTCTACTAGGATTTCTGGTTTTAGGTCGTCTGCTGCTTTTGCTTGTGTGGATGGGTATTTTGCTATTAGTTTGATTAGTTTTGCTCGTTTCTTGTTTTCTAGTATTGCGTTGTAGTCTATGTTGTCCCATTGTATTGGCCCGTATTTTTCTTCGTGTTTTCTTAGTATGCTTGATGCTCTAGCGTGAGTGTATTGGATGTAGGGGGCCGCATTTGTTTCGAAGCTAAGGGCTTGTTCCCAGTTGAAGGTTATTGGTTTGTTTGCTGCTGTTGAAACTAGTGTGTATCTTATCGCGCCCACTGCTACTGCTTCTATTACTTGTTTTTTCTCTTCTTCTGTTTCAAGTGTTGTTCTTTTTAGTACTTCTTTTTCGGCTCTTAGCTTGGCCTCCTCTATTATTTCGTCGAGAGTAATGTATTTTCCCAGTCTACCACTCATTTTCATTCCGGGTATGTTTACCATCTCGTATGAGTAGTGGATAAGGTTTTCAGCTTCTCTCTTATAGCCTAGTGCGTAGAGTGCTAGTTTTAGCTGTGCTTGGGGGAGTTTTTGCTCTGCTCCAATAACGTTTATTACCTTATCTGCTTGGAAGTCACGGAACTTGTATAAAGTATACGCTAGGTCCTTGGTTGTATAGAGGGTTGTACCATCGCTTCTCTGAAGTATTAGTGGTGGTATTTCAAGAGATAATGTTATACCTAGTCTCCTATACAGTTCTTTTGATGCAAGTCTTGGTAGGTCTAGAGCTGGTGCGCCTTTATGGATGGTAAAGTATGGTGATTTTCTGGCCTCCTCTAATATCTTCTTTACGAGACTACTCCATACTATATGGCTTTCATAATCCCATTTATCGAAGTCTATATCTAGTTCTCTAAGTGTTTCTTTAAATCCTTGTAGGCATATTTCAACTACTTCTCTTAACTTCTCTTTAACTTCCTGGTCACCGGCCTCCATTTTCTTCATGAGGCTCTGTATTTCTTTCTCATTGTCTTTTTCCTTTAGTTTATTAGCTAAGTAGTCGAATAATTCTCTATTTTTTTCACGCAACTCGTTAGCAGAAGCAACTAAGCTGTCTAGTTCTCTAACAAGTTCTCGGTATAATTCATTATCGCCCTTATTTATGGCTTCGCTTATCTTTTTCTTAAGCTCATATATTTCTATTAGTGTATGAGTTATCGCGTAGAGTATTCCTATCCAGTGATCGGGTTTAACATCTGTGGACCTCATTGTCTCCGGTAGGTTTAGGTAGCCGTAGAGCATTATTGCTACCTGTCTTCCAAGATCGTTTACATAGAATCTTCTTTGAACAATATGGCCCCTCCTAGACAATAACCTGTATAGCGTGTCTCCTAAGACAGCGTTTCTAGCATGACCTATATGTAATGGATGAATAGGGTTAGCACTAGTGTGTTCTACAACTATTCTTAGAGGCTTATCAACGGGTAGGTAACCATACTTTTCTCCTAGACTCCTAATACTATCTAAGGTTAGCTTTGTTAGACTGGGATAGTCTAAGAAGAAGTTTATGTAGCCAGAAACATTTTTGATATCTTTAATGTAGGGAATACCGTCTATACTAGTGGCTATTTCTTCTGCAAGTTTAACTGGGTTTACTTTTAATGGACGCGCTAATCTAAATAATGGGAGACTTAGATCTCCGTAAGCTTCTACAGAGGGTTCTTCTACAAGCGATCTAAGAAACTCTTTTCCGATTGTACCATAGTTTTCTTCTAGGTACTCGTGGATTTTCTCAACTATAGTGTTAATAATGTGTCCATATGGGTCCAGTATTTCCTTAGAGTTCTCCGAAACCATAGTGTATTGCACCGAGGCTATTCTAGCTAGTTGTAGCGTGAGATCTTGGCAGTCTATTATATGTTTCCTAGTCCTTAAAAACAATAATACTTATACTCGCTTAGTGAAGCGTTATATTGGGATACTGGTAGCCTTGGAGTGGTTTAACCTAGTTGATAGAGACCTCTATTGTAAGAGGGACGAAAAAGTAATAGAGTGTATATCAAGAGCCTATGATTACGGTTTACTCCACATACCATTAGTTGAAAGCAATGAGCTACTAGGACTAATAGACTTTTACAAGTTGGCTGGAGTAATAAGTATCTATAAGAACAACTTCTCTAAGATAAGCTGCAAGGATATAAGAAGCACTATCTCTAGAACAAAGGTTTCAGTTAAAGAGAGCTTGAATACAGTAATTAGACGTATGACGATGGGCAATTATACGTCGATGGGAGTTAGCAGTAAGCCTAAGGTGTTTGAGGGAACCATTACAGCCAAATCAATAGCCCTACAATTACTACATAAGTTCGAGAACATGAGAGTCGGAGAAGTCGCGTCATCACGTGTCGGTATTGTTGGATCAGGTGCAGACTTATATCAAATACTGTCAATTATATCACGCAGGAGGCAACCATGCGTAATAGTATTTGATGGCTACGATGTTGAAGGCATAGTATGCCTTGACGATGTAATGTACATGTTATCACAGTTTGAAGGAACCCTACCACTCTATGAGTCGACGACGAGAGACGTGATAAGATCACCAAAAATAATAGATGCTGAAAGCAAGCTAGGAGAAAAAGGACCACAAATACTTGATGCTCCTCTACTAGTCAGTGAGAATGGTGAAATTGCTGGGCTATTAAGTATAGAAGACATACTATTATATGCAAGAAGAAAATTTACAACTCAACATTCACTACAGTGATATAATTGTACGATATAGCTAGGATTCTAGCAGATAATCCGAAAACACTTCTAATGCTTGCTACTATCTTTCTACTCGTTGGTTTAATCCTGTTACTTACTGCTTTTTTGAAAAATAGTAGTAAAAAGATTAGGTTCGATAAAAAATAGTTTAATATTTCCCGGATAATAAAATAAACTGGTGTACTCCGAAATGGTTAAGCCAAAAGTTTTCATAACACGTCAAATACCCGAAAAAGGAATAGAGATGATAAAGGAATACTATGACGTAGAGGTTTGGCCCGAATACACGCCTCCTCCAAGAGAGGTCCTATTAGAAAAAGTTAAAGATATTGATGCTTTAGTCTCGTTGCTAACGGACAAAATAGACTGCGAGCTGTTAGATAATGCTCCAAGACTAAGAATAGTTGCTCAATATGCAGTAGGATTCGATAACATAGACCTTGAATGTGCTACCAAGAAGGGAGTATATGTCACGAATACTCCTGGAGTATTAACTCAAAGTGTTGCAGAATTCACATGGGGGCTAATCTTAGCAGTTACAAGACGAATAGTAGAAGCAGACAACTTTGTACGTAGTGGTGAATGGTGGAATACAAAAACAGGTTGGCATCCTCTAATGCTATTAGGAATGGAGCTTAAAGGAAAAACACTCGGTATTATAGGAATGGGTAGAATAGGAAGAACTGTTGCAAAAATAGCAAAAGGATTTGATGTCCGAATATTATACTATGATGTACGCCCACTACCCGAGGAGATAGAGAAAGAACTGGAAGCAAAATATGTTGACTTAGACACGTTATTAAAGGAAAGCGATATAGTAAGCGTACACGTACCATTAACACCACAAACTTATCACTTGATAGGAGAAAGAGAGTTAAAGTTGATGAAGAAAACCGCTTATATAATTAACACGGCACGAGGAAAAGTAATAGACACACAAGCATTGGTAAAAGCATTAGAGGAAGGATGGATAGCTGGTGCAGGACTAGACGTATTTGAACAAGAGCCACTACCACCAGACAACCCATTAACAAAGTTCAAAAACGTGGTACTAGCGCCACATATTGCAAGTGCAACGATAGAAGCAAGAACAGGCATGGCTGAACTAGTTGCAAAGAACCTCATAGCTTTCTACAAGGGAGAAATACCGCCAACACTAGTAAACAAAGACGTCGTTAAAGTGAGATCTCCTGGCTTCAAGTAAACATAATGGAATGTAGACTATAGTTTAAGTCCTATATAAACAATCCCCCACTTATATTTTTAGACTAATTACGCCCTAGTTTTAAATACTCAGATAAAATGCTCCTTTTAAATCTCTAGTAAAAACCCTAGAGAACACCATCAGCTCTCCAGCTTTACTCTCTCGACTCCTCACTACTTCTTGGTAGACATTTATGGAAAAACAGAACATATTGTTAAAAACAAGTATGCTTATAGCATTATTATTAATAGTTACAAGTCCAGCATCATTATCAATTATAGCTGAAGGTAAAGGTGGGATTACTCCTCCAGAAACCTTAATTCCGCCAGAGAAAAGCAATATAAAGTTAGTATCCGCAACGAATTCCGGATACGAAGATCTAGTACACTTACTAGTAGCAAGACCTAGACTTATAGGCTTCATAGATTTTAGTGCAGTTACAAATAAATTCCTTCCACAAATACTAAAGAGAACTACGTATTCGTATAGTGTATCTATACCATCGAATAAAGTATATGTCAAAGACGGCGAGCTTTACGTAACGGGCGTTAATCATTTAATAGTTGAAGAAAAAGCGTTCAAAATACTGGGATTCGATAAAGTAGACTTAAAAGACAATATAGTCGTTGTCGCATATATTAGAATACTAAGCGGTAAAAGTTATAGTTATGCACGTGGAGGCATAGGATTCTTCGGTAAAACAAGATTTGTGTCAAGTAGGAACCACTATCTTGGTACAACTTATTGGTTAAGTGTTCTAGGATCCTTTACTGGTAAAAAACTCTCATACGACTTCGAAGGTCATTGGTCAAAACTTAATGGTAGATGGTTCTCTTCCTCAACTTATAGGAAATTTACGTACAAGTATAACAAAACATACATTCTATGGATAGCAAAGGTTGGAAACTATATAGTAGGAGGAATAATTGATGAACAAGGAAGGAGTATAACAACAAGGAAGTTAATATCATCGATGAAGTCATACATTAAAGAAGACAACGTATATAAGATAGATATAACAGCATATAATTCAAAAATAGCTATAAAGAGAATAGAAGTGTACAAGCTAGAACCAATACCAAATCCTATCAATACTAGTATAAAACTGGTTAAACCAGTAATATACTCGCCGAGATATGCTCTACTACAACCAATAAAGAACAAGGTAGTAGAGTTCACATTCTATAAGAATAATAACATAATAGAGTTTAAAGCATCGATAAGAACAAAAACATAATGAGAGTCTAAGTAGTAGTCATTACAAACATCTTTTAAACCCAGATACATTTCTAGCTTAATGGGAACAAGTATGAATGATATGAGTGATAAGCCTCAAGAGGAAGCCAAGGAATACAAAATAGGTAACTTAGATAAGATATGGTTTGAATACGATAGTCAAAATGATATATTGTATATAAATTTTGGCCTAGATATAGAAGAAGCTGATGAAAGCTTCTTAACAGATGACAACATAGTTATACGGTTAAGAAACGGAAAGGTTATAGGAATAACAGTATTCGACTTCATGAAGAGGATAGGACAAAGGTGAACGATTAGATAAGAAGTTAGGCTGTGATGACCTGTGTTTCGGCTGAACTTAATGATGTTTCGCCACGGACTGAGCTTCTAGGCTTACTACTCCGGTCTGCATAGTTTACTGTGTAGTCTTTTGGTTTTAGTTTTCCTAGTATGTAGTTGAATGCTTTCCATGGGTTGCTTTTTGCTCCACATGTATATATGTCTATTGTAGCATACTGGTATTCAACCCATGTGTGGAGAGCAATATGGCTCTCCAAGACAAGAGCAATAACCGAAACACCACCCTTCAAACCACCAAAACGCCAAGACCTAACATCAACTAAAGTCATGTTAGCGAGTCTTGCTGCCTCCACTACGATATTCTTGAGTTTCTCTTCATCCACTAAGATTTCTGGGTCTATGTCATATAAGTTCCCGTAGACATGTCTTCCAACAATTCTATCCTCGAGTCTTTCTCTCATCATCTCACTTTACCACGTATCATTGTTAAGGACTCTGTCGCTAAAACACAATAGACGGGGGTTTAAACGGTTTACGTTCCTAAACTATATGGGGTTATTCTTTGATGAAGTGAAGGGATATAACAGTTCTCCTCCTCTTCTTACCGTGTCTATCTATTCCTACCTCTTCAAAGCTCCTCTTCTCCTTAAAGTTTCCAAAATGCTTTAGTATTGAGACAAACTTATTAGCAGCTCCTTTCTCATAGAATAATATGTCAACATTATTGCCCTTATCAATAATGTCTACTATATTTAATGCTACTTCTTCAGGGATGTGTTTTTCTGCTACTTTTATGAATTGTCTGAAATCTCTTAGAAGATTCTTGGGTGCTCTCAATTGGACTAATACTGTATAGTCGCCGCTTCTCCTCATGATGCATCGTGGACAAATAGTTGGATTAAGTCTGATAACGACATCGTATTTTTGTGAAACCTTTCTACTAGCAATAAATGCTGAGATTTCAACTCTTACATGGGTATTCCATGAAGATTTAGTTAAGAACTCTATATTTGAAACATAGGGCTTCTCTACATAGCTGTAAAGTCCTCTAGGTTTCTCGAGATAACTTTCTATTACCCTTATTACAGCGCTGTCAAAGTCTAATGGCTCAGTCCATTTACCGTGAAGTTGTACTGCTCCACATACTTTACAATAATTAACTTTAATTATAGAAGGTATTTCAACAATTCTCCTCTCCTTTAGGAGGCAGTTTAAACATAATCCATCTATTATTGGATTATCCTCAGATTCCTCTATGCCACATTTAACACAGAATCTCTTAGGCAACACCCTATACCCTTGTCGGCGTTATTTCATACTAGATATGTTCCTGGAGTAAACGTTTAAAAACAGATATAGGAGTCAGAAATTTTGGGATAAGCCATGGCTCGTTTATTATTAAGCAACAAAGTTGAAGGGCCATATGAATATGTCTTCGAACCGCTCGTTGAAAGTAATGTCAATAAAGCTATAGAGAAATTCCTATCAAGGTATGGCTACGTACGAAGAATACTAGTACATCCATGTGATAAGAGAAAACGTGTTATCTCATTAATAGTACTAGATAAGGATAAACGCGGAGAATATAAACGGGAGTGCTGTGATGATATAAGACTAGAACATCAAGAGTTTCTGGTCGATAGGGAGAAGATCAAGAATATCATTACCGAGATGCTAAAGAAAGTAATGGAGGAGTACACGGAATGTGCTAAAAAATATTCAAGTGAACTTATAATATAGTTATTTTAGTTCAATAAGCTTCATGGATTCTAGGATCTTAAAGAATTTCTCTAAGTCTTCTCTTTCAACGGCATCTATACCATATTCTGCAATTAATACATGATATATTTCTTCAATACTTCTTTTACCGTCAGCTAGATTTAATGCTTCCCTGAATAGGACAGTTGCATATTTATTCTTCTTTTCCACGAGCTCTAAGAGTTCCATTATTTTATCCTTATATTCATCGTATAGACTTCTAGTAGATAATAACCCTTTGAACAGTTTGTGTGGACGTAGTCCATTTAATCTATTGTGTTCCCTCTTTATCGATTCCTTTATAAAACGTTCCTTAAAATACGCTGCCTTCTCATACCCGAAATGTTCTCCTACACTATCAAACGCTTGTGACAAGTATAGTCTTAATGTTCCTTCTATCTCCTCTCGTATTCCTAGTTCTTTCTCACTAGCCCTAAGTAGTCTTTCACTTATAAGGACGTTATAGTAATCCGTTAATGCGTATAATAGGTACTCAATTCTATTACTGTCTTTACCGCTTATTGAGGAAACAAAATAAACACTCCCTAGTGCGGCCACACTTATCTTTGTTAACAGTATTGGATCTATATTCTCTATATCATCCATGTCTGTGTGATAGAATTTATCCGGCCACTGGTTAAGCATTGACGCAGGTATACCGTACGAAATGAATACATCGTGGTCGCTCCCACCCTCATATACAGCTCTATCATATTTTATAATAGGTGATCTAGTAAGAGAGGAATAAGTCGATGGTGATGTCAACATTATATGTATTGCTTTATCCAGTAATGCATCTAGGTATGACGGTACAGTTATAGACGAATTTATGTGATGTAGAGACGATTCAGTAACTTCAGGTTTAGCACCAACCATATCTAAGTTGATAACAGCCCGTATATTTTGCAATAGTTCACTCTTAATAGAGAGAAGCCCTTGAGTGCCTAGGTATTCCGGAACCCACATAAAATATATTGAATAGTAGATGGAGGGAAGAGAACCATCATCCTCAATAGTCTTTGACAAGATCGTTGCAGCCTCTAATAATGCGGCAACACCACTTCCATTATCATGCGCACCAGGTTTCGGATGACACATGTGTGCGATTAGAGCATAGCCTTCACGTTTTTCCCCAGCGTACCTAGCTATAACCACGGGTAGTATCGGGTTGAAATCATATTCTGTAGCAATCCTTACTCTCAGTACAACTTTCTCTTTTTCCTCTAGATATCTTAGCAGTTGCCTAGCTATCCTATTAGATATGCTTAAACCTATGGTCTTAGCTTCTCGGGCTTCATCCAATGTTAGGAACAAACCAGCATAGGGTACAGCTTCATCTGGTGCCCCCCGCCTATAATAGATAATCCCTAGGGCTCCATGTTTTGAAGCTTCCTTATACACATAATAGGGTTGCCCATATGCTAAAACAAACTTGCCTTCAACGTTTTTTCCATTATAGTCTTCGGGCCTAGTACCTCTTCCGATACTAATAAGTTCGCCTTCAAGCCACCCGTTAGTTGCTGGACTATGAGCTAAAACCATTGTTGGATGATCATCTAGTTTCAACAGTCTCTGTTGTCTTGGTTTCACAAGCCATAATTCGGCGTCATATATGTTCCAGCCAACTGGTATCTTAAATAATCCTAGATCAATGTTTTTATCAATTCTAATTAATTCGTTCTCTACATCTAGTTCTTCTAACACGGACACAATATATTTAGCTACCTCCACGAGTCCCTTGGATCCTTGGATTCTATGATACTCAGTTATATGTTTCAAATAGCTATAGAGTCTCCTATATGATGAATATTGATACAATTGTTTAAGAATGCTAGTAAAGTTCAAGACACACGCACCACACGGCTTGTACTTACTTCCATGTATTACATGTTATATAATGTATCTAAAAGTTAATTAATAAATAAGGATAATACATCATAGTGTATATACCCTAGAGTATCAGAGATGAAAGCCCATGGTTAAACCAGAAGAACTCTTAGAAATGAAGAATCTTGTAAAGAGTGCTATAGAAAAAGCTTATGATACAGAAATAATAGAGATAAAGGTAACCGAGCTAGATGCCACAGGAAGAGATAATATCATAACATTGAAAGGTGAATGGGATTCAAAGACAGGCCGTGGCGGAAAATTCGAAGCCCGCATAAGGGAAGGAGAAGTATTGTTCCTTAAAATAGAAGTCTAACTACAATATTCTCCTATCGCTGTGCTATCATTTTTCGATGGATTTCCAAGATCTCTCTACTCGTTATAGTGTTTTTCTTTAATCTCAGCATATTTACCTTGTATTCAAGGTCTAATTCGGTTGGAACGCCAAGGTTCCTTAATCGTCCTCTAGCTTCGTAAATACCATGTGAGCCCTTAAGCGCTTTTGCTATCTTGGAGTGATTGTATACGGATTCTACAGTGAAGAACAAAGTCATCATCATTTCGAGGCCTAATTTAACTTCTCTCGTTCCTCCCCTAATATTATGGTACCCTCTCTGCCCGTTGAAAACTAGTAATGGCATAAGGCTCGCTTCCGTGTGGGCTTGTCTTACAATGTCTTTGAGTAATCTATAGTCTTCTAAGGTTAGCGCTAGGGCTCCTACAAATCCCTTAGCTCTCATTAGCTCTGCTACGTATTCTTCTAAAGTATCTTTATCGAGTTCTCCATCGCCACCAAGACCAAAAACCCCTATGTATCCCCTTATCCCAGTCTCTTTTGCGGCATCGTGTATTGCAGCAAGAGCTAAATGATCTAGTAGAGGGCTCCATAGTTCTTCCTCAAATCCCTTGGCTAAAACGTCCCCTCCAACATCTATGCCAATAATAGTATCTACACTAAGATATTTTATAGAATTGACTAGCCCGCTTACTAGACTCTTATATCCTCCAGAAGCATCATAAACTATTATAGGAGTTTTCAAGATCCTCCATACTCTTGAAACCTGGGGAACCACTATAACGCCCTTATGTACGGCATAGGTTTCGCCGAGAATAATCCCATAATCTTCTCCAAACAATATATTACCATTGAAATCGGCTAGGCTCAGAGGACCAGGTACGGGATCAATAACGTATCTCTCCCAAGGTATTGAGGCAAGATAGGCTCTTATACCGTCCCTTCTAAGAGCATTATAGATACTTGAAGCCCCTACTATATCGCCTCCGCCACCAATTGCGAGAACTATTGCTCGCTTTATATCACCAAAGAGTCCGCTTAGAAAGGTCATGCTTGATCATGAATATCAGAGATCCCCCTAACATATAAATATATAGTTCCCTGCCATGTACCGTTTCCATCCACGTGAACGGGACTCCATCCGGGAATCTCAAAATCTAATGTTATGATCCTTGTCCCGACCCGTAGTTCTCTCTTAAGCTTTGGTTTAAGCATATTGTTTACGCTTGTAAGCAAGTACATATAAACTACTGTTGCTTCGCGTAATGGTATTTCGAAGAAGTTTCCATGGATTATTTCTACAAAGTCTTCTAATCCTTCCTCTCTTACACGTTTTCTCGCCTTCTCTATTAAATCCTTTCTTATCTCAATACATACGGATTTTACACCATATCTTTTTGCAGCCTCTATAGCTACACGTCCATCCCCACAGCCTAAATCGTAGAATACATCATTTTTACCGAGCTTAGCGATACGGAATATCTTGTCTATTACATGATCTCTTGTAGGCACCCATGGCACATAGGGTTGAGTGGGTATAGTTACGTAGAGAAAGCCTAGTCCCGCTATTGTGTATCGCATACGCATATTAGTGTACGCCTCATATTAGTGCTCTCCCGTACTGAAACCAATAGTTTACTTACGCTAGCAATAATTTTAAAACTTTTATAATCGGAGAAAAAGAAGAATTATAAGATAAGTAAGAGGTTCATTGATAATAGGGCTTAGCGGGCTGAGAATTCCTCTATGGCCTGTTTTATTCTCCTTGCACCCTCTCTTATGTCATCAAAGCTTGTTGCAAAGCTAAATCGAATAAACCCTTCACCAGCTGTATCAGGGAAGGCTGTTCCAGGCAGTATTACGACCCCATACTTCTCAAGTAATGTATCGGCAAATTCCTTAGAATTCTTCATACCAGTTCTGCTTATTGCTTCAGATACATTAGGAAACATGTAGAAGGTACCCGGACTACGCCAAACGTCGAAGCCAGGTATTTCTCTTAGTAATTCGTAGAGGAGATCTCTTCTCTTCCTAAATATTTCTATCATTTCTCGAACAGGTTTCCAGTCGCCCTTTAAAGCGGCTATGCCAGCTTTTTGTGCAAAACTCACAGCACAACTGTAAACGTTTACAGCTAAATCTATGACTCTATCTATTATCTCTTTTCTAACCGCTAAGTATCCGAGACGCCAGCCAGTCATAGCAAAGGTTTTGGAGAACCCGTTAACATATACCACATAGTCTCTCCAATCACTAAAAGATAAGACGCTCTTAAATTCTCCATCATATACGAAGTTATCGTATATTTCGTCTGCTATTATCACGATGTTCTTTCGTCTCGCGAGTTCTAATAGTTCGTCAACTTGTTTGGGCGTAAAGACAGCGCCCGTAGGATTGTGTGGATTGTTTAGTACTAGTACCTTGGTCTTACTAGATATCTTATCCTCTATGAGCTCTAAGTCTAGGCTAAACCCTTTAGAACCGCCTTCCCATTTAAGTGGTACATATACTGGTTTACCATGAAACAACTTTACTACTTGGGCATATGCCGGGTAGCTTGGCTCCGGTATAATTACTTCTACTCCCTCCTTTACATAAAGCGCTAGTGCTAGTAAAATAGCCGTTTTTGCTCCAGTAGTAACAACTATTTCGTCTGGCGAGAGTTCGGCACCATATTGGTCATTGAGGTAGTCTGCTATAGCCTGCCTTAACTCAAAAATACCTGCTGTTTCGGTATAACCTGTAAATCCTTCATCAAGAGCTTTCTTTGCAGCTTCTCTGATATGCTTTGGTGTCGGAAAGTCGGGTTGACCTATACCAAAGCTAACTATCTTCATACCCTTTCTAGCAAGTTCTTTTGCTCTTGCTAGATAAGCGAAAGCACCTTCACCACTTATATCGTAGAGATGTTTTGAGACTTGTAAAGTAGGTTTCGAAGACAATAGGCTTTGTCACCGGGAAAACTATTCAGCATACACTTAAATCTATTTTACGGTCTATAGATAATGTGATCTTTACTTAGGTAAAATATATTGAATACCTAATACTTAATAAATGTGACGTAAGTACTATACCAATGAACCAAACTAAGTGACTCTCAAAGAGAGGCATAGAAAATGAAGAAGCAGAGAGTTCTTCTTAGGGTAAAAGAGTTTGAACCCGTAGAGAAGAAATTCGATGATACGAGCATCCTACTCTTAAGGCCCGTGAGAGAAGACTGGCTAGAAGAAGTAGTTGAAATAAAAGAAGGAGAAGACGTACACGATAAGCTACACGAACTATTAGACCGGAAGTTAAATGAATTTATTCAAGGAAGAAAAGATGTATTCACCGAAATAGAAGCCAGTATGCCGGGCTTAACAGTAAAAGTAGGTGGTGGAGATTATACGGGGAGAATCATAGCTCTTAGTCCACGACCCTCAAAACTATTGAGAATAGGCATCATAGAGGAAAACCAGATGCAATCAAATAAGAACCAGGTTGAAGGGGGCGCGAGTTCCAATGTTTCTCAAGCATTTAAATTACCTATAGATAAAGCAAAATGGTATGACGTTGACGAGGACCTCTACTTATTTGAGGGATTCGTACTATCAAAAAAGCAGTGGAAAGCTATAGTATTCGTAACAGAACACGGTGAGCGGGTACTATTACCAGGCGATTTTGAAACCAAAACAATAGTCTTAGAGACAGCTGGGAAAAAGACATCTAGAGCTAAGAAGAAGGCCAAGAGGAAGAAGAGGAAAACTAAAAAGAAACGTAAGAAGAAGAAAGGGAAAGGGTGAGGAGAAACCCCGTCTAGGACTAAAAAGATGACCGGGCACCAGTAACCGATTAGGCGATGATGTACGCGCCGGAATCTAACAGAAAACAATTAAGGTGAAGAATGGCCAGGGGCTGAGCCCTTTATGAAAACCCTCCTAACTGCCTCACGAAATTATAGTATATTATTTCGGGGTAGGCGGAAACTAAAGAGACTATTAGAGGAGAACGGAGTTGAAATATACGCGTACGATTCATGTTCTCTAATAGATGTAGACTTTAAGGATGCGTTCTTCTACATAAACTCTACTTCACAATTAGATGAAGATACGAGAAGATGTATTAGACGAGGCCTAAGGAGGGGTAGTCAAGTAATATTAGAAGTTATTCCTCGCTCGCGTACAGATATAATTCTATTAAACAAGCTCTTATCATCTTACGGTATAGAGTATACTTGGCTTAAAATATATGATTCAGTAAACAATAACGGTATTCCACTAAACCCGCTAATGGATGCATACTTTCCAGAATATAGGATAGAGAATATAGTAGTAGAACACGCTTTCCATATTAGAGCGTTTAGTGCATATCATCTTATTAGAGGAAAGAGTACAGCAATAGCGATCGATCCAATTACGCAAGAAGCTCTTCCCGTCCCCTCTGGAGAGAATATTTGTGCTGGAGCAATAACATTTAGTAATGGAAATCCTATACTCTACGTCTTTTCGGGCTACGTGTTTAGTGATACGGCTTTAGAGAATGAAGCTAATTTAAGACTGTTTTTTGAATCCATGTTAAAATAGTTGATTTGATCTCGAAATCAATATGCTTTATTTATAAACTTTATTCCTCGTACTACCAGTTTGCCTCAATTAGAGTAATTGTATCCTATGCGGAGCTAGTCAATTAGTTATTAGACAATTACTTGTAGACTCTCGGAAGTTATTGCGGCGCTCCTCTTAAAAACTATGCATTAAGGATAACTTCTCTATCGGTGCAGGACAAACATGAGTAAACTCTCATCCTTCAACAAAATCTGGGCTGGTGAACAAAAACAGAGCTTCATGGACTCACTTAAAGAAGCGCTTCGCGGAAAGGAGCCTATAAGATACAGAATCGCAGTCGCATTATACAAGCTTAAGTCAACAATAAACAGGCTAGAAGTATTCTTAAACAAACTTGAAGCACGAGACAAAATGCTCTTCGAGAGAGTAGTTGAAGCACACATAGCAAAAGACAAAGCAAGAGCAGCAATGTATGCAACAGAAGTTGCAGAAATAAGAAAAATGGTAAAGACTATACTCTCAACACAGATAGCACTCGAACAAGTAGCCATAAGACTAGAGACAATACAAGTATTCGGAGACGTAGCGGGTGCAGTCATACCAGTCGTAGGAGTTGTACGCCAGCTCAGAAACGTCATAAAAGGCATAATGCCAGAATTAGGCTTAGAGCTTGCAGAGGTAGAAGAACTCCTCAACGGGCTAGTAATAGAGGCTGGAGAATTCACTGGATCACCAGCTGGCCACGGAGTAGTTACTGGTGAAGCAAAGCGTATACTAGAAGAGGCAGCTATAGTAGCTGAGCAGAGAATGAAGGAGAAGTTCCCCGACCTACCAGTATTTGCTAAGGCAGGTGAAGCTGAGGGAACAAAGAGTTAAAACAACGTATTTTAACATACTATACGTTTAGACTTCAAACAGTTTTCTAGTCCTCGTCTAGCGTTTTTTATTTCGCGTTCAATGCCTCTAAGAGTGTATAATATGTGGTCTAAGTTTCTACGTGCCTCTTCGACATCTCTAAAGGATACTTCTACTTTCACAGTCTTATACTTTAATATATAACCAGTACCTTTGACGGTGAATTCAAGATTGCCATCTTCCTTAAAGACTACAATATCACCATTATACGATACTGATGCCGCAATAGGTTTCAACCTTGTAACAATAACTTCATTCTCTGTTTTTGTACTCCACCAATTAGTGCAAATATTACAAGTTTCCCAGTTCTCCCTCTTATAACATGATGCGCTAGCCTTAACTGAACATTCAGCTAGCTCGAAAATCCTTGAAAGCTCTCCGACTAGCTCGTTTAACCTAAAATATGTATTGTATACTTTCTGCCATACTACACCCGTAGCTGTTGCAAGTTCTCTTGGTATACTTCTCTCCCTAATGTTATTCAAGAATATTTTTGCCTCACTAAAATCCGCCATGATTATTACCTAGCACACCTATGCATTAGAAGAATATATCCCTTACTCTAATCCAAATCACCGAATACCTAAAATTTCCTTAACTCTCTCAACACCATATTTTGCTAAGCAATCCTTACAAACACGTATAACTGGTGTTATCTGTACTAGACAATCACTACAACCAAGCCTACCACAAATGGGGCAATAACCTATTGATAGATTCCTTCCACAAATCTCACATAAAGCCATTTCACATACACTACATATACCCTTCTTTTTATTAAAATGAAGTGGACATACTAATCTTCCACAAAGCCTACATCTATAAAGAGCTTCACGTTCTCCACAGATCTCACATTTAACCATATATTTCACGTCAATAGAACTTTAATACTGTAAAAACAATAATAATCTAACGATGAAATCACATGCAGGCACTGAACGGTGATGATGCTCGGGCAATTTTGAACTAGCCGCCGATAACACCTAGTGTGTCCCTTATCACTCCTCTTCTCACAAGACTCTCATAGGTATGCCATATTCTCTTTACTGTTACATGTCTAGTGTCGAATCCTTGATCCTCTAAGATCTTTAACACGAGATCTGGGAACTCATCTGGATGGATTCCTCGAGCCATTTTCGCTGCCTCAATTACAGCTTCTACTATGTCGCGACTGCTAGGATACGGTGTCTTCTTTTTCATTCTCTGCTTGCGTTCCTCCTCTAGCACCTCTTCTAATACATCTTCTGGGATATAATCTAAGTCTATCTTCTTCCCGTTATCCAATGTTTCAGCCTCTGTAACTTATACTATATACTTTATTTTCCACTATTATAAATCATTGGTATATTAATATTGTATTTGTATGGTAATAAGAGACAAGTATCAGTCTTCCTTACGAAGAAGAATAGAGTAAATGTTACTGGATCTTGTCTACCACCGCTAAATATATATTGTCTACAAATATCTTGGCGTAAGTAGACATAGCTTAGATTACTAAAGGTATCAAAGTCTAGCAATGTTGATGGTAAAATACTTGTCTTAGTCTTTGGTTCTCCCTCACTGAGGTTGTAGAATTCTATTCTCCTTATACATACCGTTCCAGCGTGACTGACAACTTCGGGTAAATAATATGTACCATTAATGTAGAATATCCATGATCGAGGATATGCGTTTATTCCACCAATAATATAGTTGTCTATACGTGCAATCCATATCTCGTATGTAGTATTATATTTGTAGATTTTATTATTTGCTGATTCACTGAAACCCCACTCTCCTTTAAGCCATGTGATATGTCCCTCAAAATCGTATGAAACGGGTTCGCTTGTATTAAATGATCCTATAACGCTAAGCCAGTATGGTGCAGCAACATAATAGCCGTTTACTGTATCATAATTTGTTGTGCCATAGAAACCTATACCACCTCTAGAGAAACCCTCATATCCACCACTCACCCATTTTACAAGTGCTTTAACCAACACATAGTTAGTAGTATTTAGGCCTACGTAGCTTGTATTAATCACTAAATGTTCTGTTCCAGTTAAATAAAGACACCCATCTCTAACATAGACTTGATTAGAGGGTATGATAACATTTCTACTATAATAGGTTTTAACAAGAAGTTTTTGTAACGAACTATTGTCCACATCGTCAAAATCTATTACTTTTATAAGCGTTGGATTTAACACCATTACGTGCGCTATCTTGTATATAAAATCTACTTCATTGTCCTCAATATTCCATAGAATAGGCTTTAATATTAGTGAACTCGCAACAATACCGTGAAATATAAGCACTAATAATATTGTTATGATAAAAATATACTTGTAGTTCCCTAACATACTTGTTCTCCCAAATCATCTTAAATAATCGGATGATAATAAAGTATTTTGGGATGATCGTGGAGACGACTCTGAAAAATGATGAAGTGGAGCGACAGTGACCCCTTAATCTTCAATGAGTTCTAAATTAAATACTTGATTTCCTATCTTAACACTATATGAGTCTTCGCCTGCCTCTTCTATTATAGCTGTTATCATCTTCTCTCCGATCCTAACATTGTATTCCTTTAATGCCTTCTCTCTAAGCTCTTTGCGATACTTAAAGAATTCTAATGCTTCTTCTGGGAATAAGGCGTATGTTAGATAGTCTTCTTCTTTTTCTACTAGGTCTCTCGGTAATTCTTTCTTTATCTTTTCATACATTGGTTCTAATAGGTCTGCAGGTCTAACATCGATAGGCTTCTCGTCTCCTAATACTTTTTTCACAAGCCATTCTTTTATCGGTGCTGGTGGTCTACCATATAGTCCTTTTACGTAGTCTTTTACCTCCTTAATTATTATTTTATACCGTTCACCCAAGACAACATTCATTACGGCTTGTGTTCCAACAATTTGGGAAAGCGGAGTAACTAGTGGAGGCCATCCAAGGTCCTCTCTTACTCTAGGGACTTCTTCGAGGACTTGTTCTAACTTGTCTAGAGCTTTGTATTGCTCTAGTTGCGATATCAAGTTGCTTAGCATTCCTCCTGGTATCTGGTGTATTATAACTCTTGCGTCGACTACTGGACCCTTGTAGATATAATCGTATTTTCTATACTTTTTACGAACCTCCCAGAAGTATTCTGCTATTTTTAACACTATATTAATATCAACTCCTGGATCCATGCCTTTTTTCTTCAAAATATACGCTATAGTCTCTGCGGGTGGATGACTTGTAGCCATGCTCATAGTTGAAACAGCTACATCTAAGAGATCAGCACCAGCTTCAGCAGATTTTATTAGGGTTATAGGGCCGAAACCAGCTGTTGCGTGGCTGTGAACGTTTACTGGTAGCCCCACCTCCTTCTTTATCATTTTCACTAACTCATAGGCCGTATAGGGTTCAAGGATCCCAGCCATATCTTTAATCGTTATAGTATCAGCATCTAAGGCTTTTGCCTCCTCTGCTAGTTTCCTATAGTATTCTAGAGTATGTACTGGGCTTATAGTATACACTATACATATTTGTACTTCGGCTCCAACCTGCTTTGCTGTTTTAACACTTGTTATAAGGTTCCTATAATCATTTAATGCATCGAAGATTCTGAAAATATCTATGCCGTTTTCATATGCTTTCTCAACGAATTTTTCAACGATGTCATCGGGGTAGTGGTGGTAACCTACGAGATTTTGTCCTCGAAGAAGCATCATTAGTTTGGGGCGCCTTATATTTGCTCTTATGATCCTTAGTCTCTCCCAAGGGTCTTCCTTCAAATACCTTAGGGGAGCATCAAAGGTTGCTCCACCCCACATTTCTAGGGCATAGAATCCAGCCTTATCAAAGAGTTCGAGAACCGGGATCATGTCTTCTGTTTTTAAACGTGTTGCGAGAAGGCTTTGGTGAGCGTCACGTAAGGTGAGATCGTTTAATTTTACCATATTTTATCACCTTTTTTGAAATTTAACATGTTGAATTCTTAGCTTATGCTAACAATAGGTGTTCAAAGTTATTATTCTTTACTTTTGTTTAAAGAATTAGACGTAATAGAAAGAGGGTTTACAGTTAATAAAATTACTTAATTTTTTTCTTCAAATTCTCTTTTATCCACTCGTTTGTTAAACGTTTAGTAAATCCTATTGTTAGTTTTACTGCATTCTCCACATCAGCTAGGCTGAGTACTTCGACTGGTGAGTGAATGTATCTTGTGGGTATAGATATTGTTCCAGCTGGAACACCCTCCTTGTTCAACTGTATTATTGATGCATCCGTAGTCCCTCCCGTAAGTATTTCTAATTGATAGGGTATGTTCTCCTCCTTTGCTGTTCTTATTAGAAGCTCCCTGACAGCCGGATGAGCTATTAGCCCAGACCCTCTCCTACCATCCATTATCTTAATAGCTGGTCCCTTACCGATCTTGGTTACTTGTTCATGCTCCTCAACACCTGGAACATCGCTTGCAACAGTAACATCTAGAGCCAATGCTACGTGTGGTTCAATAGCGAAGGCGGCTACTCTAGCTCCCTTTAATCCTACTTCTTCCTGAACAGTTGCTACAGCATAGACGTCTACCTCGTGGTCATCAAGAGCCTTAAAGGCTTCTATCATAGTTGTAACGCCAACACGGTCGTCAAAAGCTCTTCCCGAAACTATATCGGGGTTTCCTAGTCTTACAACATCTCTATCTAATACAATAATACTTCCAGGACCTATCCCTAGTTTCTCTGCTTCTTCTCTACTACTAACTCCTATATCTATGAACAAGTTGTTCATAGGTATAACTTGTTTAGCTTCCTCGGGCTTCATAACATGAGGAGGCTTAGAGCCTATTACACCTCTCACAACATTCTTTCCACCAAGCGACTTTATGAGTACACGCTGAGCTGGTAGAATACGTTCACTCCACCCACCTATAGGAGCAAACCTAATAAAGCCACGTTCATCTACATGAGTTACCATTAACCCTATTTCATCCATATGTGCAGCAACCATGAACCTACCGGAACCACGTGAACCCTTCTTAACAGCTATAACATTTCCAAGACTATCAACCCACAGTTCATCGGCATAGGGTTTTAGCTCATCAATTATAAGCCCACGTATCTCTTCTTCATGACCGGATACAGATATAGTAGAACAAAGCCGTTTAAGTAAGGAGTAAATAGTATCCTTACTATAACGATAACTCAATACCATATCACCAAGGTATAACTACACAGTCTAAGACTAATAAAATCTGACCCGTCAGATCTAAGTCAACTAGAACAAGATTATTTATGGCGGCGGGGGGTCGGTAGCTGGTAGCGGGGGGTGGATTCTCCCGGGGCCTATGCCCCGTTTTGAACCACCGACCTCGGGGTTATGAGCCCCGCGGGCTAACCTGGCTACCCTACCCCGCTGTGTTACCCCGCCAGCTATTACTGTTTGTTTGTTGGTCTTTTAAGCTTATCGTTATTGGTGTGATTTGATAGTGTTGAATGCGGTGAATTGTTTTCTCGGGTTTGTTTCGGATAGTATTTTTTCTATGTTTTTATCTGACAGCTCTGATGCTATTACAATGGATTGACCATTTTTTAAGAGGGCTAATGCTTTATCTACTAGTTCGTCTTCGTTCTCAGTCTTTATTATCTTTATGTTGTACTTGTCTTCAAACAATTCAATATATCTTGGAGGCTCGCATACTGTGTCTTTTATCATTAGCACGTAAATATTCTTTTCACGGTATTCCATATATGATCACTGTATAATTGTTTTCGTCTAGGATAATTATTAATATTGTCTTAATGAATATAGGGTTTCAGCATTGGGAGAAGAGACGTGGCTAAGTTAAGTGATGAGTGGGAGTGGCTTAGGGATCTATACTTTGAGGCTCGTAGACGCTGGATAGATATAGAAATAGATAAAGTGAAAGTCCGTAGGTCGAAAATAGAAGTGTACATGAGGATTCGAGGGGAGAATGTTAAAATAATAATATACAATGATGGCAGGGTATGGGTTGTTTCAAGACTAAAGGGTTTGAATATTGCTTTAAAGAGGGTAGTACTACATATATTGGAGAGAAAACGAAAAAAGCAAGACTAAAGTCTTTGGAATGTTAGGATAGTTAAAAGAAATAAGTAAAGGGTTGATCAATGAGTTCAAAGACTCAGAGAAACCCCTATAGGAAGAAAATAAATACGTTGGTAGATTTGTGGACTAAGATTATAGAATACTATGCAGAAGGCGGTGTAAAGAGAAAGGAAATAGAGGAGTTGCTAAGGAAATACTATGAGGAGCGGCGGATAACACCCTTTAAGGGGAAGGCTACACCCGAGGACCTATATGATAAAGAGCTTACCAGTCTATACATAGTGGGTAAATACGGTCTAGGATTAGATAAAGAATACCGTGAAATATTCGATGAAGTATTTTATCACGAGGAGACATTTGAAAGAATAATAGAACTCATCTTAAGAGAAGAACACGGTGTAAGAGAACTAGTATTGAACCTACTAGGTGGTTCTCTAGAGCCTAATACTTTAGCAAGAATACTCCGCGTAATGTTCACTATGGTTATTCTAGGATTTAGAAAAGAAGAAGAACTCCATAAGCTACTGAGAAAATTTGCAGAATACTTCCCAGAGCATAAGGACACGTTGAGAAAGTATACGAGATTCTATATTGCATTCCGTGTTGCAGAAGCAATAGCTAAAGGAGAGGTTAAAAACCGTGTCTCCAAGGAGGCACTAAAACAATCGCTTGCATTGAGAATAGGGTTCGAGAAATCGATACCCGATGATAAATACGTGTACTCTATTGCAAAAGAAGTATTCAAAGTGCCCTCAAAGATATTGAAGAATATATTGAATGTCGAGGAATAAGGGTAATCAATTTTGTTTGTGATAAACCAACTAGTTTATAAATAGGGGTATAATAGATTCTACACGGTCAGACTAGTGAAACATATACAAAATATCTAGAGGTGACCGGGAATCCTTTATCGTTTATCATATACTCAACGCGAAGTATTATTCGCACTTATAAAACTTTACAGTAAGCATGGTCGAATGATAAAGAGTAGAGACATAGCCGAAATGGTGGGCAAAGACGAGGGAACGGTGAGAAACATAATAGCGAGTCTCAAAGCCATGGGATTTATTGAAAGCAAGACAGGTCCACGTGGAGGCTATATGCCAACTCTTAAAGCATTCGAGTACATTAGAATGCCGATATATGCTCATACATATGAGGCGATAAGAGTTACAAAAGACGGAAATGAATTGGACATAGGTATATTGGGGATAGAATTACTTGACATAACGAGCCCCATGGGTAATAGAGCGGTACTAAAAGTAGCGGGAGACCTAGGATTAATCAAACCGGGAGACAATATAACTCTAGGTCCGACGCCTTCTAATAGACTAGTTATAGAAGGCAAAGTACTATTTGTTGATGAGTTGAGAAAAGAAATAGTAATAGACATAAACAGAATAGTAAGCATCCCCCGAGAACCAGTAATAAACATAGCATCAAGAAAACTAGTAACCGTGCCATCAGAAGCAAGTATTCGTGACGTAGCAAAAGTATTATTCAAACACGGAATACGTGGCGCCCCAGTATTAGACCACAACGGCAACGTCATAGGCCTAATAACCACAGCCGATATAGCTAAAGCCGTTACCGAAGACAACATAGAAGCAAATGTACAAGAATATATGAGAAAAGAAGTCGTCAAAATAAGAGATAACGAAGATATCCTCGATGCAATAAAGCTAATGATAGATAAAGGCATAGGTAGACTCCTCGTAATAAACTCCTCCGGAAAACCAGTCGGCATAATAACTCGTACAGATATCCTTAGAAGAATTGCTGGCCTAGAAAAAATAATATAGCAACATAGTTACGGCAGTTGTGATGAATACTCCCCAACCAGACACAATGGATGAAGACAATTCCTTTAGCTGAGGCAGTTAGTGAAAGGCTTGTTTTACCCACACAAGCAGAGAAATACGTTGAACTAGTAAAGCTGGTTTTCCGGGATAACTTTCTAGTAATAATGGTATTGGGCTAAGTATATTGTAATAAAATTCTTATATAGTGGATTAAAGGTAGTAGGGGGAGGGAAATCCGGTATGGTAAAGAGCGTTGCAGTTGAGAAAGTAGAGAAAAAATACATTGTTAAGAAGGGGGAGGACATATTCTACGTTGAACTAGCTAGAACAGTTGATGGTAAACCAATAGTATCTGTATTCAAGGAGACCCGTCATACAATTGTAAAGATGGAGGGTAGACGTAAGGAGAAGGAAGATTGGGAGTACGACTTAGATGATGCTGAAGAGATAGAGTATGAGAAGCTACCAGAAAATATTAGAAGAGCTTTAAGCCAGCTCATCTAAACCGCTTTTATCTCCTGCAATTATTGTTTTACGAGCAGCTATAACCTCCATTACACGTCTATGGAGTAGTTCTAGTAGCTTTTTCCTATCCTCCATTAATACTACATCACTATAGCCCTGTGCCACCAGGTTATGTGCAAAGGGGCTTGGCACTGTATTAGGTCCTATAACCTTTACCTCTATTACGCCGTTATGGAGCCACTTTAATACCTTCTTAGCAGCATTAATGTTCATGTAGTCTTCAAGTATTTCTCTAAAGGTCTCCTTGAGGACGGGGAAGTCTGGAACACGCTCTATAATTCTCAGCAATGTCTGCGCATTTACTTGTCTACGGTAGAGACTTGTCTCTACCCCCTTGTAGCGCCTAAGTATCATAAAGGATCTTTCAGCACAGTGCCTAAATCTGCGCTTTAAGAGCTCTGTGTACCTTAGAACTTTCCTTAATATATTCTCAATATTGTCTTCTCGTAGACTATAAACGAGATCTATTATGTCAACGCTAACGTTATTGTATGGTAGTGTTAGCATGAAGCCATTGTCGGATACAGTTATTCTAACATTGCTATTAGTTCTCTGTGAAAGAAGGTAGGCGTATGCCCTAGATAACGCGTTATTTGTTCTCCTACCATATAGTGTGTGGAATATAATGTTGAAGGTCTCTCTATCATCCCATAATTCTATGAGCAATAATCTATCTGATGGTACTATACCATTAGTAAACAATAGTTGCTCAATAAAATACTCGTATATGGCTTCAGCGGCATGGGGTTCCAATAAGTACTCATTGATAAGCCATTCTATAACCTTCTCTCTGGGATACTCTGTGATCATCTCGGATACTATTCTCCTAAATCTTGCAACCTCTAATGCTGAATCAAAGGCTAGGGGTAGCATTTCGGAAAACCAGCTTGGCACTGTAGGACGTATTCCTTCAACTCTTCTAACATAGATTCTATTAATATCGCTTCTAACATACTCGTATGTTCGTCCTCCTAACACGAATATATCACCAGGTGTTAGGATTTGAGCAAATTCTTCCTCTAAGTCGCCAACATATTTCTTATCGTCTAATGTAAAGACTCTTATCTTCGCCTCATCGGGTATCGTACCAGTATTCAAATAATATATCATTCTCGAGCCACGACGTCTACCGAAAATTCCTTCTTCTTCGTCAAACCATATTTTGGCATATACTTTTGAATCCTCGAACAGCTCCCTATACTTTCCCGACAAGTATCTTATGACGTTAATGAAATCACTCCACTCTAAGTTATGAAATGTGTAACTCCTCTTCACTAGCTTGTATGCTTCATCTACATGCCACTTCTTTTCAAGAGCCATGCCTACAATATGTTGTGCTAGCACATCAAGAGGGTTCCTAGGTATTCTTATATGATCTATTTTTCTTTCAAGGGCTGCTTTCACTAGAACAGTATTCTCAACTAAGTCGTCTCTATCAACTACTATAACTCTGCCCTTACTAACCTGTCTTATATGGTGTCCGCTTCTACCAATACGTTGTAGGAGTCTGGAAACGCTTTTAGGACTGCTTAGCAGTACAACTAGGTCTATCCATCCTATATCTATTCCTAGCTCTAGGCTTGTAGACGATACAACTACTCTTAATTCTCCCCGCTTAAGCTTCTCCTCTACACTTAGCCTTAGATCCCTACTCAAGCTACTATGATGAGCTTCTATTTCATCTGCATCAAGTATGCCTTCTTTCTCAAATATCTTGCGTAGCTTATATACTACCCTCTCGGTAGAACTCCTCGTATTTGTGAAAATAAGTGTTGTACGATGCTTCTTTATCAAGTCTACTAGGACACGATATATAGCTTCATTTACTTCATCAGCTGGTGTATGTATTAAGTCCTTTACGGGGCATATAACCCTAATATCCATGGGCTTAGTAAATCTAGCATCTACTATCCTACAAGGACGCGGTGTTCCATCATCATTAAATCCTACAAGGAATTTTGCTACCTCTTCTAGTGGCGCTATTGTAGCGCTAAGTCCTATCCTAATTAACGGTCTTCCCACAAGGTTTTCAAGTCTTTCAATACTAAGACTTAAATGACTTCCACGCTTACTGCTAGCTATCTCATGGATCTCGTCAACTACTATCCAGCGAGTATTCCTTAACCTTTCTCTAAACTTTGGTGCCACCAATATTATTGATAGCGATTCAGGTGTTGTTATCAGTATGTGGGGTGGGTTTCTCAGCATTCTCTGCTTCTCTGTAGGACTAGTATCACTTGTCCTCACAGCAACCTTTATTTCAGGAATATTAAAGCCCATACGTTCTGCTTCAGCCATAATGCCTTTAATAGGCTCAAGTAAATTTCGATGCATATCATTATTTAATGCACGAAGAGGTGAAACATATACAACATATATCTGGTCTTCAAGCTCTTTCCGCTCAGCATACTCGTATAGAGTATCTAGTAAGGCTAAGAATACTGCAAGCGTCTTACCCGTACCTGTAGGGCTAGATATTAAGACACTATTCCCAGCCTTTATCTCAGGTATAGCCATTAGTTGAGGTGGAGTAAACTTCCCGTATCTTTTACGAAACCATTCCGCAACATAGGGTCTGAGAAGTCCGTATACTTCTTCATCGCTAGGCATACTGTCTACAAACGATATAGTCACTGTGTCTCCGCCTACTGGATACACTCTGGAAGCTATAGCGGGTTTTAGTATATTGCCCTATCCGCTATAGCTGGTTTGGTAGTGTAAAACAATGTTTACGGTAAAACCTTATCTAACACAAACATATATCTAGTAGGTGCTGGTTAAAGACAAGGTGTTCTCTATGCAGGATGTTTTCAACAAGCTAATGGATTATGCTAGATCTCTAGGAGTAGACTTTGCTGATGCACGTATGGAGAGAGTCGAGAAAACTCTCATATCAATACAGGATGGAGTATTAAAGGAGTTGAAAGCAGGAATAGAGGAGGGCGTAGCTATAAGAGTACTATATAGAGGAGCATGGGGTTTTGCATCATCGTCGGAAATAAGTTTTGAATCACTAAAAAAGGCGTTAGATACCGCTTATGCAGCAGCCCGCATGTTATCATATCATGTGAAGAAGCCAGCCAGGATAGTAGAACTACCCTCAAAAACTGATATTGTGAGGGCTGTATTGAAGAGAGATCCTAGAGATGTGCCAGTAGACGTGAAGATAAAAGACTACTTGGAATATGAGAAAATGCTTAGAGGAAAAGAGTATGTTAAGTCAACAACTGTCTACTATGCAGATATAGTGGGTATAACATTCTATGCGAGTACCGAAGACAGATACATTGAGCAAGAGAAAATTATTACATGGATGTATACGTGGTTAACCGGGAGAATAAACGATATCGTTGCCTCAGTAAGAGATGAGCGAGGAGCAATAGACGGTTACACAATATGGGATAAATGGGATAAAAACGAGATAGCGAGAAAAGTCATAGATAGACTAGAAAAACAATTAAAGGCTAAGACACCTAAAGGCGGAGTTTACCCAGCAGTACTAGCTCCGGAAATAGTGGGAGTATTTGTCCATGAAGCCTTCGGTCACTTAGCTGAAGCAGACCTAACAACTAGTGGAAGCGCTATAAGTGATAAACTAGGAAAAGAAATAGCAAGTCCCCTAGTAAATATCGTGGACGATCCAACCCTACCAGGAGGATTTGGTACATTCAAATACGATGACGAGGGTGTTGAAACAAGGAAAGCAGTACTAATAGAGAAAGGCGTTGTAAAGGAACTAATGGTAGACCGCCAGTACTCTGCTCTACTAGGCATAAAACCTACTGGTAACGCGAGAGCAGAATCCTTCAAGGTACCACCATTGATTCGTATGAGAAACACTGTAATGCTTCCAGGAGATTATAATAAAGAAGAATTATTCGAAGACATAGACTATGGCTACTACCTAGTAAGCTTTAGAGGAGGCCAGGCAAACCTAGATGGAACATTCCAAGTAGGAGTACAAGAAGCCTACGAAATAGTTAATGGAGAAATAGGAGAACCAGTAAGAAACATGAGCATTAGCGGAAACACATTAGACACGCTCAAAGAAGTTGATGCAGTAGCAAAAGACTTCGAACTAGAACTAGGAAGATGTGGTAAGGGGCAACTAGCCTATGTATCTGATGGCGGACCACATATACGTGTAAGAAAAATAGTTATAGGAGGTGCAAGGTAATGTCAGCTTCAATTATAGAGATAGCTTCAATAACAGTAAAACACGCTCTAAGCCGAGGGGCAGACGAAGCAGAAGTATTTATTATAAAATCTAAGAACAATAGCGTAGAACTCGAAAACAATACCATAAAACTTGCTCACACTACTGAAGATCGAGGCCTAGGTGTAAGAGTACTTGTAGGCAAGAAAATAGGTTTCTCATACACGAATAAGCTCGATAAGGAGAGCATTGAGAAAACCGTTGAAAAAGCACTAAGTATCGCTAGATCAGGTAGAGAAGACCCGTACATGCAGGGCCTACCAGTACCCGCTGAAAAATACCCTAGAGTTGAGGGAACCTACAGTATAGAAATAGCTAATACAAGCCTAGACCATCTAGTAGAGAAAGCGAGTAGAATGCTCAACATAATAACACATGATAAGAGAATAGTAGTGGTATGGGGCTCCATAACAACATCTTCATGGAACATAGCAATAGTTAATAGTAATGGAGTCTACCAACAAGACTTTGGCACAATAGCCTTTATAGGAGCAGAAGTTGTCGCTCGAGAAAATGGTGATGTAACACCAGGTATAAGTGAATGGGACATATCGCGCACCTCTTTCCCATCAATAGAAAAATTAGCGTTAAGACTCAAAGAGAAGGCTATAAGCAATTTAAAGCCGGTAAAAATAGATGGAGGCTCACTACCAGTAATATTAACGGAATATGCTGTAAACTCCCTCTTCGCTTACACCTTCATAGAAGCAATAAAAGGCGATAATGTGGTTAGGGGAAGAAGCCCCTACAAAGATAAAGTAAACACTAAGGTAGCATCAGAGAGGATAACAATAATAGATGACGGTCTACTCAAAAACGGATTAAATACAAGCATATTTGATGGGGAAGGAATTCCAAGAAGAAAAACCGTAATAATAGAACGAGGAGTCTTAAAGAACTTCATCTACGACCACTACTGGGGACTAAGAGCAGGAAAAGAGAGTACGGGTAATGCCAGTAGAAGCGACTATGCATCAATGCCCAGAGTAGCGCCTTCAAACCTAGTCATAGCTCCAGGAACCTACAACAAAAACGAGCTTCTAAAGGAAACAGGTAAGGGATTACTAGTAGACGGATTCCAAGGAGCGCATAGCAGCAACCCTGAAACCGGAGAATTCAGTGTAGTAGCTACACCAGCATGGTATATAGAAAACGGTGAACTAAAAGCAGTAAGAGGGGTAATGATAGCTGGCAACCTATACAAGCTACTAGAAAAAGTTGACGCTCTAACAAAAACAAGCCGTCAAGTAGGAACAATAAAATCTCCCTGGATAAGATTCCCTAATGTTAGAGTAATAGTAAAGAAATAAAGAGTAGTAGTCTCCTAATGCTCTTTTATCATATTATATTTTTACAGGAATCATAGGTTACAACTTATAGGATTTTTAATGGTAACGATAAAGTATTTCTAGCTAGTCTTACAGTAATTATCTATTAGGTGCATAGACTATGGTAAAAATCACGTGGCATGGTCATGCTTGTTTTCAGATAACAACTGCTGACAATAAGATAATAGTAATAGATCCACATGATGGCTATAGTATAGGTCTCAAACCACCTAGAGTTAAAGGCGATATAATACTAGTAACACATGACCACTTCGACCATAATGCAGTAGAGGTTGTTAGAAAACCTGAAAGCATAATATTAAAGGAACATGTTGGAGAGAAGAAAATAAATGGTATCGAAGTTAGAGGCGTAAGAGTATATCATGATAAATCTAGGGGTAGGCTTCGAGGAGAAATAACAGCCTATAGAATAGTTGTTGATAATATATCAATAGTCCACTTAGGCGACCTAGGACACGTTCTTGAAGAAGACCAGGCTTCAATGCTTAAACCAGTAGATGTATTACTAGTACCCGTGGGTGGAACCTACACTATAGAGCCTCATGAAGCCGTAGAAGTAATTAAGCAACTAGAACCAAAAATAGCCGTACCAATGCACTACTGGGTTCCTGGCATAACATTACCGTTAAAGACTATTGAAGACTTTCTCAGCTATGTGAAATATAGGGTTGAACGCTTAGACGATAACACGTTCGAAGTATCGCGAGAAACTCTACCAGATAAAACAATAATAAAGGTTTTAAAATACAAGTAATTTTTAAAACAAAACAATCATATCTAATAAATCCTTATTCTATACGTCCGCGCAACCATAGGTTCTTCGTTAGATAATAGCATTTCAAGAGCTCTACGTATTATCTCACTGCGGCTCCTACCAGTTCTTCTAGCGTATCTGTCAAGCTTTTCTAGTATTGATTCATCTAGTTTGAATGTAACTACTCTCATAGCCATGGTAATACAGCCTCGTATTATTCCTAGGAAATAC
This sequence comes from Desulfurococcales archaeon, assembly GCA_027030065.1. Classification (GTDB taxonomy): domain Archaea; phylum Thermoproteota; class Thermoprotei_A; order Sulfolobales; family WANQ01; genus JALWGO01. The sequence continues at coordinate 34,599 of JALVFK010000099.1, forward strand.
TCTATACACTGCGCATACTTATAGGGCGCACCAGAGATGTACTACAAGAGACTTCTTGTAAAACTCCTCTTGTAAGCCGCGTGTTTAAATACTAGTACTACAAGAGAAGTACTAGAAGGAGAGTACACTTGCCGACAATACATTTATCCGTACCG
>JALVFK010000100.1 GCA_027030065.1 Desulfurococcales archaeon
ATAGTCCTCCAACAACCATAGGTATGACCATGCCGAGGAATATTATTGATTTAACAATAGAGCTTCCCTTTACCTCATGTAATAGGTATGCTAGTATCATTCCCAAGAACACTACAAGTGGTAGGTGGATAGCAACCCATACTATATTATGTACTAATGCACCCCAAGGAGGCGGCTGTGCCTCAACAATATTCTCTGGTATGATTAATGCCTTATCAGGTGAAGTCTCAGTTATAACCCGGTAATAGTTACCTAATCCTATGCCCTCTGGTGTAACGAAGCTTAAGAACACAGTACCAGCTATGGGGCCGAGGACGAAGGCTCCTAGAAGCACTAGTTCGGGTAATAGGAACAATATTATGATTTTCTTCTTACTCCTCTTCTTAGCCCTACCCATAGCATCCACCTATACCTATACACTAGTAGTTCTCCAAGCCCACTACTCTGGGTCCCATCTACAAGTTTCTTGGTCACACATTTATCTCTACATGGGAGAGATCTTCCGGGGAAGGAGGAGACCAGGTATTTTATGGAGTAGGAAAAAAGATGTTTTATTAAACAATTGTTATCAGCCTAGCTACTCTGTATTACTAGCCTTTGCACTGTGGATGCTGTTGAGTTAGGGTATCTAGTATTTGGTCTACTTTGTCTGGATCAGCCCATAGTAGTTTTAGCTGGTCCCAGAAGAGTGTCTGCCAGTCTCCTCCAACAGTATCGTCTAGGTCGGGTACTATGGTCATTCCCCGCTCAGTTATCTTCTTGTAGACTGACTGCATTGGCGGCCATAGCTGGTCTACGCTAATACCCTTCCATGTAGGTATCTTGCCTGCTGGGCCAGCTACATGGTATCCTTGTCCTACGGTTGCTATGAATTTCACGAAGTCTTTTGCTGCTTCGAGTTTGTCGGTGAACTTTGGTATGAATGCATAGTCTGCTCCTCCTACTACTCCTTTTGCTCCGGGTAGTGGGAAGAAGTCTAGGTCGTTGGGGTCTGGTACTCTACCAGTAATCCATGTGCCCATGAAGTAGAGTCCGTATTGTTCGTTCCACCATAGGTCGGCTGCCTGGGTCCATTCTATTGGTTCGCTGAAGTATCCTTCCTTGATCAATGGTACTAGGTAGTTGTGGAATATTTCCTTGACCTGGGGGTCATTGAACTTTACTTGACATGATATTAGCTTGTACTGTAGTTCTGGTCCTCCAAAGGTTATTAGGAAGTGTTCTGTTATGTCGCTTTCAGGCCATCCAACACCATCGCCAGTAACTATTGGGTTCTTGATGCCGGGTATCTTCTTTATCTCGTCTAATAGTTTTAGGAAGTCGTCCCATGTCTTTGGTTCTTGGAGACCATATTTCTGGAAGAAGGATTTACG
>JALVFK010000101.1 GCA_027030065.1 Desulfurococcales archaeon
CAAGAATACCTACAGATACTTGAAGACGTAATGCTATTCTTCTACGTACCACTCCTAAAAAACCCATTTCAAGAATCCATTAAAGCGCCAAGAAAAACCTTTATCGTTGACCCAGGGCTACTAGTCGTCTATGGTGTTAAAGGGGAAATATCAAAGCTAATGGAAAACACTGTATTCCTAGACCTCTTAAGGAGGAAAAACATAGACCCCACGATAACAATAAACTACTGGAAAGATGAGCGAGGAAGAGAAGTAGACTTCATAGTAAGGAGAGGGGCAAAAACCCTAGAATTAATCCAAGTATCATACGAGCTAAACCAAGACAACACAAGGAGAGAACTAGCACCACTAATAAAAGCCTCCAAGACCTTCAAGGCAGACAAACTAACCATTATAACATGGGATCAAGAAGACACAATAATAAGAGACAACAAGATAATAAAAGTAAAACCCCTATGGAAATGGCTCCTAGAATACCCTTAGAGCCCAACACCGAACTCGTCTAAGAACACTATTTCTTCAATATTTCTCCGAGACTTGGCTTCCGGCTTCTCAGCAGGCCAGCCGACTGCGAGAATACCTATGGGGACATAGTCTTCTGGAATCTTTAGGACCTCTCTAATATCCCTAGTATTCCTTAAAGCCTGCACCCATACTGCTCCCAAGCCAAGGCAGTGGAGAGCTAGCCACAAGTACATTGCAAACAATGACGCGTCAACGAGATATGAGGTAGGAGATTCTCCCGGAACAGCTAATACGACTATCGCTAATGGAGCCCTCTCTAACGGGCGAGCACCAACATGTAGCTTAGCCAGCTTGTCTAAGAGGTCTCGCCTACGTATAATAATTGTTCTCCACGGCTGAGTATTCTTTGCGCTAGGAGCATATCTAGCAATACCTATAGCCTCTAAAACCAGCTCTAAGGGGACCTCTCTATCCTCAAAGTAGCGGATAGATCTACGAGACAATAGAAACTCACGGCAATCCATAACCACGGCTCCTACACCGTAGACGAATATTGATTTATTCTAGAAAAATACTTTACTATACAATAAAACAATCAATAACGGGATACAAGTCCTATGAAGCGGTAATACTTTTAGAATACACGTTATAAGCTCTGAAGCCCACATAGGATAATAGGATCATTAAAGCAGTAGAGTCTAAAATAGAGGCTTCGAAATGCCTAGAGAAAACCGTGTAAGCATTGACCCAAGACTATGTGCTATATGTAGGGGGAAGGGCCTCTGTGGTCTAAGTTATTGTCCTCTCCTAGCTAAGCGTATGGCTCTTGTAAAGCTTAGAAGAGTACACGGTTCAAGAGAACTATATGGATCGTCTCCACCATCAGTCTTCATAGGCCGCTA
>JALVFK010000102.1 GCA_027030065.1 Desulfurococcales archaeon
GTGGCCACCATACTCCTGTTGTGAACATTGCTGGGAAGGCTATTATGAATGATATTGTAGATGCTGCTGAGGTTCTTCTTACGAACATTCCTATTGTTAGTCCTAGGCCTATTACGAATAGTATTCCCAGGATTATGTATAGGATTGATAGCCAGTGATAGGGGTTTACTGGGTTAAAGGGTATGTATGCTCCGAGGCCTAGTCCGACGACTATTATCGCTATTGTTGATAAAGCTATAGATATCATTACTCCAGCTGTTGTAGCTATTAGGAGTACTAGGGGTTTTATGGGTGATGCTATTATGCGTGTAAGGGTTCCATTCTCTTTTTCCTCTACGATACTACTTGATGATACTATTAGTCCTATGAATAGGGTTTGCACGCCTATCAATCCTATAAGCATCCATCCTAGTATTGCTGCACGGTTATTGAAGGCTCCTAGAAGACCCTTCGGTCTAACGTCTTTTACGGTATAGTTTAATGGTGTTCCTAGGAGTTTCATCCAGTTAACCCATAGGTTGAACTGTTTCTTGTATTCTTCTGGAACATATTGTGAGCCGTATTTTTCGGCGTAGTAGGCTGTTATTTCTAGTCTCTTACGCACTGTCTCGAGGGAGAATTTGTCTAGGAAGCCCTGGATTATAGATGATACTATCTGGGTTTTTGTCCCAGAGCTTAAGACGTATACTTTAATTGTATCGTTTATCTTGGAGGTATTGTTGAAGTATGCTAGACCGGATAATATTTGCCATAGATTTGATGGGAATACTAGTAGGGCATCTACTTTACCTGAACGCAGTAGTTCTAGCCCGGCTGACTCGTTTTTAACTATTGTTACCTTGAATAAGCTGGTGTTATTGATTGTTACGTTCTCCATTATCCCTGCTAACATTGATGTTATGTTTTCAGAGTATTCGGGATAAGTAGTTATTGCGACCTTAACAGTGTATGCTGGCTGGCTTGGGGGAACCCATATGAAAACCGTCATTAATAGTAGGAGTACTGGGTATCCTATAACCCAGAATAGAGTTGAAGGACTACGGAAAATACTCTTCAAATCCCTTATGAGGAAGGCTAATACTGGTTTAACTATGCTCATTCTAGTCTCCTCCCGGTTAGCTTTATGAAAACGTCTTCGAGAGTAGGTTCTCTTAGACGAGTAGAAACGGGTTTAGCGCCAACTCTTATTGCTTCTTCTACAAGTTTAGGTAAGATTTCCTCGTATTCTCTAACATATATTCTGTAAACGTTTTCGTCTACAACTATTCTACTACTATATTTTGCGAGTGCTTCGCGTAGTTTTTCTGACGGGTTCTTGACCTCTAGTTCTACTACTGTTTCATCGCCATACTTTTTCTTTAATTCCTCGGGTGTTCCATGGGCTATTACTTTACCCTTGTCTATTATGTATACTCTATCGCTTAACTCCTCAGCCTCCTCCATATAATGTGTTGCGAGAAGAATAGCTCTACCCTTCCCTCGTTGCTCTCTTATGAGGCTCCAGATCTCTCTACGCACATGTGGGTCGAGACCCGTTGTGGGTTCGTCTAGGACTAGTAGTTCTGGTTCATGTATGATTGTTGCTGCAATAGACAAGCGCTTCTTCATACCCCCAGAATATGTTCTAACAAGTCTCTTCGCATACTCCTTCATACCGAGTTTTACGATAAGCTCACTTATCCTACTCTTAGCCTCTCTCCGAGACAATCCATAGAGTAGTGCGTAGAATAGTAGGTTCTCGTAGGCGTTAAGGTTCTTATACAAGATGTTTTCTTGGGGCAAGTAGCCTATCTTAGCCTTAACATCAAGGCTAGCCCACACGTCTCTACTATCAATAAGAACTTCCCCCTCATCGGGTGCTAGTACGCCCACGATTATTTTGAGTAGAGTAGTCTTACCAGCACCATTAGGGCCAAGCAATGACACTATTTCACCACGGTTAACGCTTAGCGAGACTTTTTCAAGCGCCCTCACATTACCATAGCTCTTACTAACACCAATGACTTGTAAGTAGGGTGGCATATTCTCTTCAACCTACCATATACTGTGTAGCCGACTATATTTAAGCCGGGATAGAACTCTGAAAACCAGAGACCCCTGTAATACAAGTTAAGGAATACTTGTATTACAGAAGCTACTTTATATAGTACTACAACATATTAACCAGATAGGCGGAGAAGCAATGAGTACTGTATTAAGCATACGCATACCCAGGGAACTCAAGGAGAAAATGAAGACTCTCGGAAAAGACGTTAACTGGAGTAGTGAGATAAGAAGATTCATTGAGGCAAGGATAAGAGAGCTTGAACGGAGAAAAGTACTCGAAGAAGCCCATACAATCATTGAGAAACTACCAAAGACTCCCCGTGGAACTGCTCAAAAATATGTAAGGGAAGACCGTGATAGTCATTGATGCTTCAAGTCTAGTCAAATACCTTTTAGGAGAAGAAGGGTGGAGACAAGTTGAAGAGAAGCTCTTTGAAACCGTTGTCTCCTTGGACTTAGTTGTAAAAGAGGCTGCAAATGCTTTATGGAAACACAGTGTCTTACGTAGGATTATTAGTCTTGAGCAAAGCCTTAAGCTATACCAGGTATTAAAGAAGCTTATTCAAGCCAAGATAATAGTATTGGAGGACCAGGAAAAATATATTGACGAAGCCTTTAGAATAGCAGTAGAGCACCATATAACGGTCTACGACTCACTCTATATAGCACAAGCACTAGTCCACGGCAGACTACTAACTAGTGATAGAAGACAAGCAGAAGTCGCTCAAAAACTAGGAGTAGAAACAATATTCATAGAATAATATCCTTTCTAGGTCTCAGAGACCCCGGTTTCACGAGCAATGTATTTCCTTGTTATCTTGTTCAACTTGTATGCTAGATCCTCATAAGCTCTCCTACCCTTCTCAGTAAGCTCGACGAAAACCCTCGGTCCTCTTAGAGTCAACTGTCTCCTCGTTGAAACATAGCCTTTCTCCTTAAGCCTACGTATATTCGAGTCAAGATCCCCCCAAGTCAAACCTAAAGCTCTTACGAGCTCGGCCATGGTTTTAGGACCAAATACGTATAGGTAGGTTACAATAGAGAATCTCTTAGGATTCATAAGCTCTGGGTCAAGCTCCCTAGGCGTTAATAGTCTTTCTTCACTCAATGCTCTCTAGTCACCACTCGAATACCCTTAACTAGAATCAACGTAGCTGCAACAAAGTATACGAGAAGTATTGAGCCCATAGCGAAAAGCCATGCAAGCAGGAAGAGATCACTAAGCAGTAGGTAAGCGGTTACAATGAATGCTAGACAAGTCAATAAGCCGACATAAAATTGTATTCGGTCAACATCCCCTTTATAGACTAGCAATCCATTAACGATAAAAGCTATACCCAATGCGAGCTGCCATAAAACAGAATACCACATATAGTCTTCAACACTCGGAAACATCCTTGGCACCAGTAAATATACGGCTATAAATGATATAGCGAAAACAAGAGCACCCAGACCCTGTCTTCTAGGCCGTTGCCTAATCCTCACCGTGGTGATGAATTTCCCAACCACTATGGTAGCAATAACTAATGCGATAAATACTCCTACACCAGTAAACCAATACCCCACAAAGTAGCTTATAACGAAGGAGACTAGAGCCCCACCAACAATAACCATGCCGAAAGCCATGTAAGCAAACACATCAACCACGTAGACGAGAAACCGTCGAAGACGAATTGCTAGAGAAGAAACCTCAGCATACTCTTCCTCACGACTACCCAAGACACTATCCCTTCCATAAAACACTATACATGATAATAGAAAAACATTACTAATATCAAGACTCAACAACGCTTCCCTACAAGACGTCTATAAATCATTAAGGAAATACAAAGGAAAGAATAATCCACAAGGCACTTCATGCTGAGCGTACAGCAAGGGTTGAAGCCTAAGAAACCATCAGTATCATGAACACTGGAGAACAATTAGCCCTAATAGAGTACAGCTAGGTAAACGAATATGTTATTATTTATTTCTAGCTATTGTTTTCAGCAAGGCCCTTCTCACTTTAGGATCTCTCCACATTTCCTTATCAGCTTCCAGGGCCTCCCAAAGCCACTTATCTCTAGCTTCGAACCATTTGCTACCTAATTTCTTAACCATTTCTGCCTCCCATTTAGCATGACGTATAATGTCCTCTAAGTTTCTCTTCTTTTCTTCTTCTAGTTCTCTTTTAAGCTCCTTGAAGGACATAGTACCTTACTCCTCCAGAATTCTATTACATCATCTATATGGTTCCTCGAGTCTATTATTTCTTTAACAAAAGCATGCAATTAAACATATCATTAATGTCCCTGTATTCAATACCATATCTGACACGAATTCCGCTCTTTCACAGTAATATAGTTGCAGGTGTTTTCACCTTAGTTTATAATCT
>JALVFK010000103.1 GCA_027030065.1 Desulfurococcales archaeon
GGGAAAGTCTACATGAAGCTCGAGAACCTTCAGCGAACCGGGGCCTTCAAGGTACGTGGCGCATATTATAAGATATACAAGTTACCCGAAGAACAGAAGAAGAAAGGTGTTGTAGCTGCATCAGCTGGAAACCATGCCCAGGGAGTAGCCTTTGCTGCAACAGCAGCTGGGATTCCATCAACTATAGTGATGCCGGAAACCGCGCCTATAAGTAAGATACAAGCGACGCAGGGTTATGGTGCAAAAGTAGTCTTGTATGGAACGGTATACGATGACGCGTACCGTAAGGCTCTTGAAATAGCTGAGGAAACGGGAGCAGTATTCATTCACCCCTTCGATGACCCCGATATTATCGCGGGTCAGGGGTCCATTGCGGTTGAAATCCTAGAAGAATTACAGGACATAGATATCGTAGTAGTACAGATCGGTGGCGGGGGACTCATATCGGGGATAGCTTCTGTTATAAGGAATACTCTTGGAGATGATGTAAAGATAATAGGTGTAGAGCCAGCAAGCGCTCCAAAAATGAAGGCCTCAATAGAAGCTGGTAGGATAGTAGAGATTCAAGCTAAGCCCAGTATAGCTGACGGACTTGTCACCAAGAAGCCTGGTAAACTAACCTTTCAGCTCGTCTCAGAGCTCGTAGACGATATAGTAACTGTTACAGACGATGAAATAGCACACGCAATACTAATGCTCTTAGAGAGAAGTAAGACTGTAGCTGAGGGAGCAGGTGCCGCGGGGCTAGCTGCAGTGTTAAGCGGTAAAATAGATGTTAAAGGCAAGAAGGCTGCTACAATTATTAGTGGAGGAAACATAGACGTTACGTTATTGTCGCGTATAGTTATGAGAGAACTCGTTAGACAGAAACGCATAGTCATTATGAGAACAAAGCTACCCGATAGACCTGGAACCCTTAGAACCCTCCTAGAATACCTTGCGGAAGCACGGTTAAACATTATAGAGATAAGCCATGATAGATACGATCCACGCTTAGAGCCGGGATGGGCTGAAGTCACAATAATTGCAGAAGTACCGCAAATAGAGCGTTTAGAGAGACTTGTAAGGAGACTCGAAGAAATAGGCTATGAAGTAGAACTAGAATACTAGCAATAATAGGGGATTCCATTGACCTCTCTTTACCGTGTAAGAGTGCTTGTTGAAGCAGAAGACCCGTTAAAACTTAGAAGAGTCCTTGAGGAACTATATGCTTCTATTGAAGACATTGAGAAAATTGGTGGAGCAGCGATATGGTATGTTGGAGACGTGCTGGTCAAGGTTATAATACCTAGGATAGAAAGATCGCAGCCTCTAAGCCCCATGAGTATACCCCGTGGAATAATCGTTGAATTTTCTTCAACTAATCCTAGAGAACTGGTAAGAATTGTAGGAGATATTGTAAGGTTTTTTAGAGAGAGGCATGTTCTTGTAAGTTTACTAGAATAATAATCGAGTAAATATTGAGGCGGCCGAGATGGTAAAAGTAATCGTGCTTGCAGGAGGTTTTGCTACAAGATTACGCCCACTTACTCTTACTAGGCCTAAACCACTCTTACCAGTTCTCGATAAACCCTTACTTGACTGGATAATAGATAGTCTTAGAGATTCGGGACTCGAAGACCTCATATTGTCTCTGAGATATCTTTCCCATCTAATTAGGGAGCGTTATGGGAGTGGAATAGACTATGGAGTAAACATAAGATACGTTGAAGAGCACCGACCTCTAGGTGATGCTGGCCCAATAAGACTCGTTAAAGAAGAAGTGGGATTAGATGAGACCTTCCTAGTAGTCTATGGGGACATATTCAGTAACATTGACTATAGGAGACTCCTAGAATTCCATAAAAAGAAGGGTGGACTAGCTACTATTGTTTTAACTAGAGTAGAAGATCCCTCAAGGTATGGTGTAGCAGTATTAGATGAAGAGAACCGTATAACGAGTTTTGTTGAGAAACCAGAACCCGGGAAGGCTCCATCTAATACGATAAATGCTGGTGTCTATGTCTTTGAACCCGAAGTAGTAGACTATATCCCGGAGAAAACCCCATCCAAGCTTGCTAAACACGTTATACCAAGACTCGTAGCTGAAGGAGAAGTATACGGTTTTATTCACGAGGGCTTATGGAGTGATATAGGGGTTCCAGCAGACTATTATAGAGCTAATATTGAGGCTCTAAGATACTTTCATCCAAAGGGCTACGTATCCAATAGTGCTGAGATAAACAGCGATGCTGTTATAGAGCACCCATCATTTATATCGGATCATGTAAGGATTAGTAAGGGTTCTAAGATAGGGCCCTACACTATCCTCGGAAGGGAAACCGTTATAGGAGAAAATGTTCGTGTGAGAGGAAGTATATTCTTCCAAAACGCTATAGTTGAAAACTCAGCTGTTATAAGGAACAGTATTGTTGGCGAGAGATGCTTTATTGGTAAGTGGGCGAGACTTGAGGAGGGAAGTATTATTGGCGATGAAGTAGTACTAGACGAGGAAGTACTCATTGCTAGGCGTGTAATCATATTACCGTTTAAGGAGGTCAATACCTCAATTTATGAGGAAGGTAGAGTTATACTATAAGGAGAACCAAGTGTTTAGGAGAGGAAAAAGGATTCTATTATTTCTTTTCCTTTAGATTTGCTTGTGCTGCCGCCAATCTAGCTATCATTACACGGAATGGCGATGCGCTCACGTAGTCTAAGCCAGCTTTGTGGAAGAACTCTATGCTCTTTGGATCTCCTCCGTGTTCGCCACATATTCCTACTTCTAGGTCGGGATTCACCTTCTTAGCGGCTTTTACCGCCATTTCTACTAGTTTGCCGACACCCTTAGTGTCTAGTGTCTGGAATGGGTTGGCTGGTAGTATTTCTAGTTCTAGGTATTGTGGTAGGAACTTGTTTTCTGCATCGTCACGGCTGAAGCTGAAGGTTGCTTGGGTTAAGTCATTGGTTCCAAAGCTGAAGAATGCTACGTGTTCGGCTATTTCATCGGCTGTTAGGCATGCCCTAACGGTCTCGATCATTGTTCCTACTAGTATCTCATATTCTTTTCCATCGCTTGTCTTGTAGGCGTAGTGGCCCGGCTTGTCTTTTACTATGAACTCGTAGCCGTATTCTCTTGCTACATCTTCTAGTGCTGGTTCTATGGCATGTTTCTTCACGAATATTATCTCTTTGGCTTCAGCTACTTGGGGCACCATTATCTCTAACTTGGGGTTCTTGCCCTCTTTGATGAGTTCTGCGGTTGCTTCAGCCATGGCCTTGGTTAACGCGTAGTATATTTCTGGATAGGTTACTCCTACTCTAACACCGCGGTGACCCATCATTGGGTTTGCTTCTTTTAATGCCTTGACACGCTTGTATAGCCATTCTAGTTTTTCTATTTCTTCCTTGGGGGCACCTTTCATCTTCTTCTCGTATATTTCTTGTAATAGTTCTTCGGGTGCGGGTAGGAATTCGTGGAGTGGCGGGTCTATTAGTCTTATTACTACTGGTAGTCCGTCCATTACTTCTAGCATTTCCTTAAAGTCTTGTCTTATCATTGGTACTAGTTCTTCGAGAGCTTTCTTGCGGTCTTCAACGTTTTCTGCGAGGATTACTTTTCTTAGCACCTCTAGTCTCTCTGGTTTACGGAACATTCTCTCAATACGTAGTAGTCCTATACCTTCTGCTCCGAACTTGCGGGCTAGTTTAGCGTCTTCGGGTATGTCGGCGTTTGCTCTAACCCCTAGCCTCCTGAACTCATCTGCCCATTTCATTAACGTGTCTAGTTCTGGTATGATTTCTGGTTCTATTGTTGGTACTTTGCCTATGTAAACGTAGCCTGTGTTTCCGTCAATTGTTATCCAGTCTCCCTCCTTTACCTCAATGTCTTTGCCCTTTACCCTGAATATTCTCTTTGAATAGTCTATTACTATGTCTTCAGCTCCAACTACGCTTGGCTTACCGATAGCTCTCGCTACCACTGCCGCGTGGCTTGTCATTCCTCCACGGCTTGTTAGTATACCTACTGCTGCATAGAAGCCGTGGACATCGTCTGGTTTTGTCTCAATTCTAACGAGTATTACCTTCTTGCCCTCGCGTGCCCACTCAACAGCACGGTCTGGGTCAAAGACTACTTGACCAGATACTGCTCCAGGCGAGGCTGGTAAACCCTTGGCTACTGGTGTAGCCTTGGCCTTGGGATCTATTCTCGGATATAGTAGCTGTAGGACATGCTCGGGTTTTACTTTTAGTACTGCTTCCTCCCTGGTTATAGTTGGCTTCTCAGCGATCAGCTTGCCTTCTTTTTCGGGTAGGTATTTCTTGCTTATCAATTTCTCAACATATTCTTTGTCTAGTGCTGGCTTAGTAGCCATTTCAACAGCTGTCTTAACTCTTGCTAGAGGCGTCATCTTAGCAT
>JALVFK010000104.1 GCA_027030065.1 Desulfurococcales archaeon
GCAACAATTACTGGGACAATGACGGCGTCCAGTGGCTGAATCTGAACGATGGCAGCATTCATCAATACATCCAGGCGTTCGTCACTTACTCTCAAAACGACAACCCCTGGGTTCCCTCTCGGGTCACAGGCTTTGGCAAATCCAACGGCGTTGGCGACATTGAATTGCTCACCAACCCGGCGCCTCTGGAGATAGGCAATCGTTTGTGGTGCGACACTGGCAGTGGGGCGGCCGAGGGGAACGGCATCCAAGACGCAGGAGAGACGCCCGTCAGCGGCGCCACCGTCACCCTTGAATGCGACATCAATGGCGACGGCTTTGGCGGCGGCGATGACGTCAGCGCCAGCGTCACCACCGACAGCAACGGCAACTATCTCTTCAAGGATGGTGACAGCGCCCTCAGCAGCTTCCCCACCGCCGCCTGGGATAGCACGCTTCACATCATCCCTCGCAACGCCTCCTGTCGCATCCTCATCGCTCCCAACCAGGACGCCATGAAAAATTCCTGCGGCGATGGCTCCTACGGCCCCACCTCTGCCAACCAGGGCGGCAATGATATGATTGACAGCGACGGCGAGGATAACGTCGATGGCGCAGGCAATACGGGCGTTGTCTTCACCACCCCCGCCAGCGGCCAGAACAATCACGACTTTGACTTCGGCTTCAAACCGCAGGCCGATTACGACTGGGGCGACCTGCCGGACAGCTTTGACACGCTGACGGCCAGCGGCGGCCCCAGCCACCAGATCACGGCCGACCTGTATTTGGGTTCGTGCGTGGATGCGGAGGCGGATGGCCAGCCGGATGACCCACAAGCAGGCGCAGCTGGTTCGGGTAGCGGCAATGGCGATGACGGCAACACGGGCACGGCCACGACCGGCACCTGCGCCCAGGCGGGCGACGACGAAGACGGCGTCACCCTGACCACGCCGATGATACCGGGCGGTCAGGCCTGCTTCAACGTGACCGCGCACAACGCCACGGGCAGCGACGTGAACATCTACGCCTGGATCGACTGGAACGGCGATGGGGACTTCGGTGACGGCGCTGGCGGTGTCGACGCGGATGAATCCTTCATTCTGGGAGCCGTGCCGGCGAACACCGACTGGACCGACCACGAGCTTTGCACCACCGTGCCTGCGGCGGCGACCTTCGACGGCGGCGAAGTGCACATGCGCTTCCGCTTTACCACCGACGCGCTGACCGGTCCTGACTGGGGCGGTCCTGCCAGCGACGGCGAAGTGGAGGACTACTGGCAGCCGTTGGCCTGCGTAGGGAACTACGTGTGGGACGACAGCACCGGGACGACGGCCGACGTGCAGGACGCCAACGATACGCCCCTGGAGAACG
>JALVFK010000105.1 GCA_027030065.1 Desulfurococcales archaeon
GCCGACGGTGGATGCCAGGCGGCCTGACTCGAGGACTGAGAGTACGAGGCGCTTCTCCTCCTCGGTGAAGGAGGGCCAGAAGCTCATCGGCTCGCTCCTTACGGGGGTGCCCCCCTCTATGGCGGGCGTGTCCATGGCCTGGCACCTACATGGGGCGTAGGAGTAGGAGGGCCGCCGCCGAGACGAGGGGTACGGTGAGGTTGTCGTCTATCCATGGGAGCTTTTCGACGGCCGTGGCTATTAGGGCTGAGGCTAGGCCTCCGAGGCCCGCGGCCCAGGCGCCGAATGGTGCTGAGACGAGGAGCATGGCGACGCTTCCCCAGAAGCCCTTTGTCCAGCGCCTGTACACGTAGTTTCTGACTACCCCTGTGACGCCGTCGCCGTAGGCCATGAAGAATGTGGCGACCGTGGGGATTGTGATGTCGACGTACCAGAAGAGGAGGTAGAGGAGGGCCCAGGTGTAGCAGAACCAGACCTCGCCGAAGTTGTTTCTGACCTGGAACCAGCCAAGCTCGCTGTCCTCCAGGTGGGGTATGAGTGTTAGGAGTCCGAGGGCTAGGGCGGCGGCGACGGGCACGGCGGGGCTCGAGAAGATGGGGTCTCCGAGGAGGAATGTGGCGTATATGAGGAGGGTTACTAGGCCGCCGGTTGTGAAGTGGATGAACTTGCGGGCGATGTACTTGTTCGTCTTCGAGGCGACCCAGCGGGAAAGCTTGAAGACCACTAGGAGCACCCAGACGCTTAGCACCGCGCCTACGAGGAGGTCGTTGAGCGTGAAGCCGTAGGCCCAGAGCAGGGCCGCCGCGGCCGCCAGGGTGAGCGCCGCCGCAGCTATGGACCTGGACTTCATGGCCACTCCGCGTATTGTGTCTCGACGGTGGCCATATAATTGTCGGGGGCCCTGAGGTACTCGTAGAGGACCTTCTGCCCCCTCTTGTAGGCGAGGGCCGCCATGAAGACCGTGGAGGCGGCTAGGGCGGCGTCGAGGGCTAGGAGGGGCTGGCTTGGGGGCTGGGTGGCTACGAAGTAGACCATGAATGTGAGGAAGGCGGAGTAGGTGGCCGAGGCTAGGAGCGCGGCGCCGACCTTGTCCCAGAGGGCGGCGAAGAAGACTTCGCGGCGCGGGGTGGGGGGCAGGGTGGAGGCGAAGAGCTCTTTTTCGGGCCTGAAGAGGCGGGGGGAGAGTGCCCGTAGGAGTATCCAGAAGGCGAGGAAGAGTGTTTCTCCGATGAGCATTAGGCTTAGCTCTTCGGGTAGGCCGAAGAGCCTGGGTATGGGGACGTTTCCTATGAGTGGGAACTGCATGTCCGTGCTCCTATAGTGCTACGTGGAGCTTGTTCTCCCT
>JALVFK010000106.1 GCA_027030065.1 Desulfurococcales archaeon
GGTATGCCCGGCATCCGTCGCATAAACCGCCGTGTCTGAGCTCACAGCATGTCCAGCGTTCTCCGCATAGTTAGCTGTGTCCGTATGCACCGCAAGGTTCGCTGTGTCAGCGATAATAGCATGCATTGCACTCGCCGCATAATTGGATGTATCGCCATACAAAGCGAATCCCGCCGTGTCGGCAATGATGGTATGCCCGGCATCCGTTGCATAAACCGCTGTATCAGCATGAGCAGCATGCAACACATAGTCCGCCGTATCTGCGCGGACAACATAACCTGCTGTATCTGAATGGATAGCATGACCGGCACTTACCGCATAATCCGCTGTGTCTGTATGCACTACATATCCCGCCGTGTCAGCATGAACTGCATGACCAGCACTCACAGCATAATTCGCCGTGTCAGCCGTCTGAGCATGTGCGGTCTGCCCGATCGAATGATAAACAGTGTCCGCAACAGCGGCATGCATCGCAAAATCAGCCGTGTCGGCATGCGTAAACTGATTGATGTAATGGTAGGTTGTATCCGCCACCAATGCATGAATCGCTGTATCCGCGTGGTGCGCAGATGACGCAAAGCTCACACTGTCAACATGGGCAAACAACGCCGTGTCCGCTGTGACGGAATGCGTGGAAAAGTTAGCCGTATCTGCATGGGCAGCATAGCCTGAAGTATCCGCGGTGAGGGCGTGTCCAGCACCCACAGCATAGACAGCAGTGTCTGCACGCATCACATAGCCAGCTGTGTCGGCTCGCCCTGCACTCGACGCATAAACAGCCGTGTCGGCATAAACGGCTTCGTTCGCCATGGCTGCATTGCCGGCTACATCGGACGAATCAGCATATCCCGCTCCCTGAGCATAGCCAGCCGTGTCCGCAGTGACGGCATGCCCGGCACCCACAGCATAGACGGCAGTGTCCGCACGCATCACATATCCCGCTGTGTCGGCGTGTCCTGCACTCCACGCATAAACAGCTGTATCGGCGTAAACCGCTTCGTTCGCCATGGCCGCATTGCCGGCCACATCAGAAGAATCGGCATGTCCTGCTCCCTGAGCATAGCCCGCAGTGTCCGCATTGACGGCATGCCCGGCCCCCATCGCATAGACGGCAGTGTCCGCACGCATCACATAACCCGCTGTGTCGGCTCGCCCTGCACTCGACGCATAAACAGCCGTATCGGCGTAAACGGCTTCGTTAGCCATCACCGCATTGCCGGCTACATCGGACGAATCAGCATGTCCTGCTCCCTGAGCATAGCCCGCAGTGTCAGCATTGACGGCATGCCCGGCCCCCACAGCATAGACGGCAGTGTC
The DNA here is from genome assembly GCA_027030065.1 of Desulfurococcales archaeon. GTDB lineage: Archaea > Thermoproteota > Thermoprotei_A > Sulfolobales > WANQ01 > JALWGO01. The sequence continues at coordinate 1,318 of JALVFK010000106.1, forward strand.
TGCACGCATCACATATCT
>JALVFK010000107.1 GCA_027030065.1 Desulfurococcales archaeon
TGTAGCAAACAAATATTAGGTCTCTAGAATATTCTTTCCCAGAAGGAGTAGTAGTATTGAGCAAATTAGCATATATTTACAAACAGTTAAATAAAAGGGATTTCCGAGTATTACTAGTGTTAGAGAAATATTTAACACAATACGAGTATGTGCCAATCGAAATAATAGAGCGAGAAGCCCGGCTCCCACCACCACAACTATCAATGAGCTTGTCAAAGCTCAGTAGGCTGAAGATAATAAAGCGTAGAATAGGATCCCTAACAGGTTATAGGCTAACATACTTGGGATACGATTGTCTCGCTATTCGAAGCCTAGTTGAGAGAGGAGTATTAGCAGCTCTCGGAGACCGTATGGGTGTAGGCAAGGAGAGCGATGTATATGTGGGGCTTACTCCAGCGGAGGAAAAAGTTATAGTGAAATTCCTACGCATAGGGCGTACAAGTTTTAGGCAGACCAAGCGTGTTAGAGACTATACCCGCGATAGACCAGAATACGGCTGGCTCCTCCAATCAAAGGTAGCGGCTGAAAAGGAGTATAAGGCTCTAGACCTATTATGGAAAGCTTCCGCTAAGGTTCCAAGACCTATAGGTAGGAGTAGGCATGTAGTAGTGACGAGTTATCTTGAAGGAATAGAACTATACCGTTATAAAGACCCCATGGACCCCGAATACATGTTAAAAGTAATACTTGATACTCTTAGGAAAGCATACCTGGAAGTAGGAATAGTTCACGGAGACCTAAGCGAATACAACGTACTAGTAGTCATAGACGAGGAAAAGGAGGTTGAGGAACCATACATTATTGACTGGCCCCAATACGTTTACAGAGAAGACCCTCAATCAGAATACTTGTTGAGAAGAGATGTAGAATATATTATAAGATTCTTTAACCGTAAATACAGATTAAAGAACATAGAGGTAGAGAGGGCCCTCTCTTATATCCGGGGAGAAATTAATGAAATCTAACGACAAGCAACCGCCCTTAACCGTTATGGGCGTAGACCTACTCTACCATGGAGGTAAGGGTAGAGCACCTCATTTCTCAGTAGTAGTCCTAAGAGACAATGAGATAGTAGCGGAGAACCCAGAAGTAAGCCTCCATAGACTGATAAGACTCTTATGGGAGTATAGGCCCAACATACTAGCCGTGGACAACGTCTTCGAGCTAGGAGAAGATGAAAGGAAGCTAGCAAAATTCTTCAACTTAATTCCACCCGAGGTAAGAGTAATACAGGTAACGAGATGGCCAGAGGGCTTCTTAAAGATAAAGGAGGCGGCGATTAGAGCTGGGTTGGAAGTAGCTTACGGTAAGCCTTCTCCTCTGAGAACAGCTTATCTCGCAGCACTGATAGCGTCGAAAGGTTATGGTACGGAGGTTAAGCTCTACGAGGAGAAAACTAAGATTATAATCTCAAGAACAGCTAGTATAGGACCTGGTGGGATGAGCCAGAATAGATACAAGCGTAGGCTTAGGGGTATAGTGCTAAGCTTAACACGTAAGATAAAGGAGTCACTAGACCGTTATGGATTAGACTATGACCTCACTTTTAGGAAGTCGGGTGGGGGGCTTGATAGTAGTGTATTCATAGTGTATGCTCCTAGAGAGAAACTATACGGTATAGTTAAGCCTCTAAAGACGAGTGATGTTAGAATAGAAATACGCCCAATATATAAGCCCAAGATAAGTTTCCTCCAACAGGAACGTGAGAGACAACTTCAAAGATACCTTATAGTAGGTGTTGACCCAGGAATATCAACTGGCCTAGCAATACTAGACATAGATGGAGCCCCACTCGAAATAATAAGCGGTAGAGGCTTAGATAGAAGCGATATAGTAAACCACGTCCTAGCACATGGTACTCCAATTATAGTTGCAACAGATGTAAACCCAGTGCCAGAAACAGTTAAACGATTAGCAGCAATGTTCAACGCTGAACTCTACGTGCCATCGCAAAGCCTTAGTAGCGATGAGAAGAGACAAATCGTACAAGAATACATTTCAAAGTATCACTGGATAACAGTTGAAGACAACCACCAGCGAGACGCATTAGCAGCAGCGGTTAGAGCTTTTCACAGCATAGAGTCTAAGCTAAGACAAGTTGAAAGCTATGTATCGAAACTCGGCCTAGAAATACAGGTAGACAAGATCAAGGTAGCGGTAATAAAAGGTAAGAGTACCGCTGAGGCAGTGGAGGAGGAGATAGCAAAACTCTACGAGGAAGAAGAGGAAGGAGAGGAGGAAGAAGTAGAACGTGAAGAGAAGACAGAGGTTATCCAGGAGGAGAGCGAGGTTGAAGAAAGGCTTCGAGAAGAAATAAAGAGGTTGAAGAGAGAACGCCAGTATCTCAAAGAAAGGGTTAGAGAACTAGAGGAAAAGGTAAGCCACCTAGAATTCGAGTTGGACTATAAGAGCAAGGTTATTGAACCAGATGAGACTATGGCAAGAACAATTGAGATGCTTAAACAAGAGGTAAGAAGGCTGACAGAGTATTCTCGTAGTCTCGAATCAGAGATTACAGCTCTTAGAAACATGATTGCTTCATCGAGTAAGCTATTCTTGATGCTCATGCGCGGAGAAGCTGTACCGGCTAAGAAGATACACATGCTTACATCAGATGCTCTAGCTAAACTAGAGAGAGAGTACGGAGAACTACGCGAAAACGATATACTGTATATTGAGAACCCGGGATACTTTGAAAAAGAAGCATTAGAGAAAGCAGCTGAATCAAAAATACTTGCCGTAATACTAGATGAAATTGAAGGAGCAGGCCTAATAGATGCGTTAAAGAAGAAGTTTATCCCCGTACTGAAAAAAGACGACTACTCTATAGGTGAACTATACGGATCACTACTAGTATCAAAGAGAATAGTAGAAGACGCTAAAAGAGCTAAGAAGAAGCTCGAGGAGGAAGCCAGTGCTCGTGAACGTGCAAGAATACTAGAACTCTTAAAAGAATACAAGGCTAAGCGTAGACGAGAACTCCTAAAAGAAATAGAAAAATAATCTACTCATTGCGTAGAAACGCTGTCTAATACAATGTTACACGCTCATTTAGTATTAGTTCTGTCAACTTCTTAATATTACTTAATTCCTCGTCAACAATACTCTCAGCATCGCTCTTCATAGTATTAGTTATCTTGCCATTAGTTGGCAGTAGTTTCACATTAGCAACAAGCGGGTCATCTATTGGACGACCTATCTGGCTAAGAATGCTAACGTAGACTTCCTTTACATCACCTATCTCAGAATATATTCTATTAGCTATAATGCCTGCTAAGACATTGTAAAGCTTGCCTACGTGGCTGACCGGGTTCTTGCCAGCTGTTGCCTCAAGACTCATGGGACGCATAGGTGTTATGAGACCATTCGCCCTATTACCCCTACCAGTAGCGCCATCGTCACCGTGTTCTGCTGACGTACCAGTAACTGTTAGATATACTAGTCCCTTCTCCGGTCTATCAGCACTGTTAACATATACTTTTATATCATAGTCGGGTGCGATATCGGATGCTAGACTCAATACACGGTTCGCTAGTTCTTCTTTAACAGCTATGTAGTGGTCTATATCTGGTACAAGCTTGGATATCATAGCAGCGGCAACTGTTATTTCAATAGTCTTATCACGTCTAAGACCCATAACCTTGATATCCTCTCCCACCTCTGGTAGCTCCTTCTTAACATTAGGTGAATTCAGATACCGCTCGGTCTCATACACTATTTTCTCCAAGGTTGTTAGTGGTGCATATCCTACTCCAAAACTAGTATCATTTGCTAGAGGCATCTCCTTACCGAGCTCATATACCTTAACTAGATCAGCACTCCCCTTACCTATCTTATAGTCTATTATAACGTGTTCCTCCGGGTTAAGATACCTCATATTACGTTTAATCCAGTCCTTAGCAGCACTTATAGTTAGAGTTCCCACGGGTATTGTTTCAACCCCATCTTCTACTCTAACCTCAGTTGTAGCTCTTCCAGCAACAATAATGTATATGGGCTGAAGTACCTCTCCTCCACCAAACCGTGGATTTGCTTGTCCTCCAACGAGGAGCACCTTGTCTAGATTATGGTGGAGTATCGTACCATATTTTTCAAGATAGTATTTGCTCAATGCCCTACTGGCTGCTTCAGCAACAGAGTCAGCAATATAGTCTGGGTGTCCTAGTCCCTTTCTTTCTACTAGTTCTACGTTTAATGATTCTACTGGTTGCCAGTTTACTTCTTCTACTACTATGTTTCTCTTCATTTCTATATCTCCCGCATAGCCCCTTGTTTTTGAAAAGCTATAACTCTTTCGTACAGTAGATATAATCAGGTGAT
>JALVFK010000108.1:0-2170 GCA_027030065.1 Desulfurococcales archaeon
TCTTCTCAAATCCCTATACCATTAAGTAATGAGGAATTAACAGAGCTCATAAAGGCTATGGCTTATGCAAGCGAGGTTGTTGAATTCGATGAACCTGTATATGACGAACATAGCATAGGTGGTGTACCGGGCAATAGTAAAGTAGCATTGCTAGCAGTACCAACTGTCGCATCAACGGGTATACTCATACCTAAGACGAGTAGTAGAGCAATAACTAGTCCCGCAGGAACAGCTGATACAATGGAGGTTCTAGCTCCAGTAGACCTAAGCCCAGAGGAGATAAAGAAGATAGCAAAGAAGGTTCGAGGAACCCTCGTATGGGGTGGAGGATTAAACATAGCTATAGCGGATGATATATTTATTGAAGTTGAGAGAAAAATAATGATTGATCCCCTAAGCCAGATGATTGCGAGCATATTATCGAAGAAGCTGGCCATGAGTGTAAACAACTTAGTAATAGACATACCCGTGGGGAAAGGAGCGAAAGTACAAGACTATGCGACAGCAGATAAAATAGCTGGACTATTTATAAACCAATGCGGTAGACTCGGCATTACAGTTAGAGTAGCTTTAACATTTGGTGGAGAACCCATAGGGAGAACCGTAGGGCCAGCGCTTGAGGCACGTGAAGCCCTTAAAACATTAATCGAGGGTAAGGGTTCTCATAGTCTTGTAGATAAAGCAGTAAACATTGCTGGGCTAGTTTTAGAATTAGCTGGAAAAGCTGATAGAGGTCACGGCGAAAAGCTAGCACGCGAGTTATTAGTTAAGGGGAGATCCTATAGTAAAATGAAAGAAATAATTGAGGCTCAGGGAGGCAATCCTAACATAAAGCCTGATGACATACCCGTAGGTGATAAGACTTATACGATAACATCGCCTTTGGAAGGAGCTGTTACACACATAGACAATGTTGCGATAAGCCTCATTACACGAGCTGCAGGTGCACCCTTTGATAAGGGAGCAGGTATATACTTTCACGTAAAATTAGGATATAGGGTAAGAAAAGGAGACCCCCTATTTACGATACATGCATCTACAGAGAAGAAATTAGATGATGCTTTGAAGCTCGTTGAACGATATAAGCCTATAATGGTAGAAGGAATGCTTATAAAAGCATTACCTTAATATGGATTTATGAGATGACGAGGCTAGACGACGCTGAACACTGATGAATAGTGGAAGGTCTGATCCTTCAAATTCTTTATTTTCATTTTTAATATTCTATTCATTTATTGTTATACGATTATGATTGTGTCAGCTTCGCCCTCGTTTCAACATATAACATGGATTCAGATGCGTCACCAGTCGTCATCCACATTATTATTAACAAATTGCCCAATAAAAATAGTTAAGAATTTTAAGAATTTTTCTATGATACCTTGAGATATATAAAAAGTGAAAATAGTTGTTATGGTTATTCTAGTTTCTCCTTAGCTCTCTCAAGGAATTCGTCTATCATTTCCTTTATTGAGGGGCCCTCTAGGATTTTGAGCTCATAGCTTACGCGTACAACTGGTTTGTTGAGCTTTATTAGCTTTGATATATCGGCTGGTGTTCCCAGGACAACTACATCTGCTTCTATAGAGTTTAATGTTTGCTCTAAATCTCTCAACTGGTCTGGGGCATAACCTGTGCTTGGTACTACTGGGCCCATGTGGGGATATTCTTCGTACATCTTCTTTATTATGCCTACTGCTTTAGGCTTAGGGTCGATAATTTCGGCTCCATATTTTTTCGCAGCCACATATCCTGCTGCATATGGTAGTCCTCCATGTGTTACAGTTGGAGAATCCTCAACTACTACAGCACGTTTACCTTCAAGTAGCTCTGGTTTATCAACGCTCACCTCCATGTCTGCTAATGCTATCTTCGCTTTCGGATTTGCCTCACGTGTATTCCTCTTTACTTCCTCTACGTCCTCGGGTTTCGCTTGACTAACCTTGGTTATTATAACTACATCTGCTAGCCTTAGATTTACTTCACCGGGGAAGCTTCCTATCTCATGGCCTGGTCTCATTGCATCTGCAACTGTTATCATATAGTCTGGTTTAAAGAAGGGCCAGTCATTGTTTCCTCCATCCCAGTGTATAACATCTGCTTCCTTCTCAACTTCTACGAGTATTTTATTGTAGTCTACTCCAGCATATACAACAACCCCCATTGAGAG
>JALVFK010000108.1:2270-4318 GCA_027030065.1 Desulfurococcales archaeon
ACTACGTTAAAGTTGTGGAAATCTCTACCTCCTGCACCCATTATTATAACTCGTCTCGGCCTTGGCATAGAGAACCACACCACGTATAACCTTTTAACAACCAGCTAAAAATAGTTAAGCTTTTACATAAAATAATTCTATAAATACGCTACAAATCCAAAAATAAGTATAGGAAAAGGGTTTAATGGTAGGAAAACTATGGAAAATGGGGAGACAAGAATACTTGACGTTGCAGACTCTACTGAGACTCTGAGAAAGCTAGGTTATGATGTAATAGTTATTGAGGAACAAGGTAGGAGACCTCCAGAGACCAATGTCTTGTTTAGAGACTTATTACCGGAGCTTGAAAAAGGAGATGAGAGGACTTGCAGATTAGCTTATATGAAGATGTATAAGCATCAATATGAAGCATATACTAGCTTACGTAAGGGATACAATGTAATACTTACAGCGAAAACTGGTTCAGGTAAGACGGAGGCTTGGGCTATTTATTCTTTAAAGGATAGAGTTAGAACTCTAGCTATATATCCTACTCTAGCATTAAGTAGCGACCAGATATCAAGGCTTGAAAGCTACTACGGTGCACTTAATTTATCGTATAAAGTGTTAAAACTAGATAGACCGACAATCGCTGAAGAGGGGGAGAGAAGTCTTAGAAAGAGGCTACAAGAGGCATTATTAGTTATTTCTAATCCAGCATTCATAATGGCCGACGTCAAACGTATAGCCATGGAGGTTCGTGGTGGCAGGAGAGCTTTTCTAACAAGGTTTCTTGAGAATGTTGGTTTAATAGTTCTCGACGAAATAGACTTCTATGATAGTAGAAGTGGTGGTCTCCTCCTAGCATTAATTGAGATTATATCAAAACATATTGCGCAGAAACCTCCACAAATAACCATACTTACTGCTACCTTAGCTAATCCCCAAGACATTGCAGATTTTTTAACACAGATTACAGGGAGAAAAACCGTTATTATTGAAGGAGAACCCTTTCACCCGAAAAATAAGACAATAATAGTTCAAGCTAAGAACTTGAACTCGCTTTGGGAGAAAGTAAAAAAGAATAAATATTTAATAGAAGATGAAACTATATTATCATATATAGAAGACTATGATCTATTCAAAAAACATGTTTACGAAATAGTAGATTACTTGAAGGCAAAAAATGTTGAACTGCCATATCCCCATTTCGATATATCTGAAATCTTGTCGGCCATAACAATGCAAAAAGAAGATGGCATAACATTAGTTTTCACGCAAAGCATAAAACAAGCAGATAAACTATACCGTGAACTAAAGAATAAGTTGGGACCAATAGCCGAAGACTTGGTGGGCGTACATCACCACCTTGTACCAAAAGATCAAAGGAAAATACTTGAGGAGCGTGCGAGAAAAGGTGAAATAAAAACAATTATAACTGTGAGAACTCTAGCCCAAGGAATAGACTTAGGATATGTTACTAGGATAATACACATAGGATTACCAGGAGATCTAAGACTCTTTAGGCAACGGGAGGGTAGAAAGGGGCGTAGAGCCAATATACCGTTTACAGAATCTATTATTATACCTAGCTCGAAATGGGATAGAAAACTACTAGAACAAGGAGTAGAGGGACTAATAGAGTGGATAAACTTACCTCTAGAGAACCTGTACATAAACCCGGAAAACGATTACATCACGTTATTTAAGGGATTATGGAAAATATATGCAGGATTAGAATTAGATAAGAAAGAATACAAACTATTAAACCGCATGAAGCTCATAGAAAAAACAAGAACTCTATTTTCCGAAATCTATCAGCCGACAAAGAGAGCCAAGAAAGTATGGAACTACTTAAACTTCTACGAGTTTAGTCCACCCTACGGGATACCACGTGTACTAGTAGAAAACTCCTCTAAAAAACCCCTAGAAGAAGTCTCACACCGAGATCTTGTCGAAAAATTTCAAGCTGGCTCATTTGACTTAGGAAATGATGCTATAGTTGTAAAAGTACTAGAAAGAATGGTTGTAGAGGAACCCATTATTAACGCATTACGCAACTACGAATT
>JALVFK010000109.1 GCA_027030065.1 Desulfurococcales archaeon
ACACTACCACCCTCAGGAGTACCATACTCTGAAACACTAGGTGCTGTTATTATGTTGGCATAGCCTCCTGCACTATCTTCTCTCGCCCTCTTAGCTACAACCCATACAAACTCGCCGTCGCTTGATGGTGTATATGTTATGCTTTCATTGGTACCGAAGCCTCCGGTACTGTTTGCTAGTTTTACTGGTTCGCCATATACGTCTCCAGTTAGGTTGTATAGGTATAGGTCGAAGTCTGTATTCGCTGGATCTGTTGAGTTTATGTAGAGCTTGAACTTGTACTTTGCTGTAAAGCTTGTACCGTTTGGTAGTGTTATCGTTCTATTCGGCAGGTATATTAGTAATGGGAACGTGTTTAAGCCATATACTTCGAAGGGCCATTTCCAGGTATTGTCTGTAAAGGATCCTCCATATAGTACTCCATCTCTAAACTTTACTGTTACCATTGTTCCCGGAGTAAATATTGTCCTTATAGCATTAGTTGTATTGTTGAATGCCATTGCGTAGAGTTTTCCAGCATATACTGCTGAATACCCATCTACAGCACCATAACCCTCATGTATGTCCTTGCCACCCTTGTCTAGCGTTGGACTATAGGATATATTGTCTGGTTCTCTGTGGAGCGGATAGGTCTCATAGGCTGTCATCTGTATTATCATCTTTACTTGCCTTGGATAAGTCCATGAATCACTCGCACCATAGCTCCATCCAACCCACTTGAATATAAGGCTACTAACGAGACCAGCAATACCTGCAACATGTGGTGTGGCCATTGATGTACCACTTATACCTAGAGAGTCGTTACCAAACCAGTCAAAATAGTCTATATCTTGAGTCCACTGTAGACACGAACTACCAAAAGGTAGAGTACACCTAGCATTGTTTAAGTCGTCGTGCCAGTGTGTATCAGCGCTAAATATTACTAGAGTATCTCCTCCACCTGGTGCTGCTACATCAGGCTTTATCACAGTATTGTTTGTATGATCTGTTCCACCATCACTACTGTAATCAGTTATATTGTTAGTAACATCAAGTGCTGCAACAGTTAATGCTACTGAAACTCCAGCGGGGCTTCCACTAGCCGCTGTACCTGTACCCGCTCCCGCGTTTCCAGCCGCCACAACAGTTAACACACCATTTCTCCACTCATTGAATACAGCACTATCTATTGTGGAGTCTGCAGAACTACCACCCCAGCTATTACTTGTCACAGTTATATTGTATGTTGGAGCTTGAGCTACAGCATCGTTAAGCGAGTTAGCTAAGTTTGTAGAGCTTCCACCTCCATAATAGCTTAAACCCTTCCATGCCGCTAGATGTGCGCCCCAAGCCATACCGGACATGTATGGTGCTCCGCTTATATTCTCCTCCCATACTGGCACGTGTATTGTGAAGACAAAGCCTATCGTACCCGTAGCTGTTACTTCGAACCCTACGCCGTAGAAGCCGAATTGCGAGGAACTTGTTACATCGTATGTTAGCGTATAGTTTGTTAACTGGTTTGGTGTCTGTATTCTTGCTACCTCCGTATAGGTTGAACTACTTCTTCTATTCCATGGAGTTCTACCGCCAAATAATAGGTAGATACTGTTTATCGTACCACTTCCATTCCATTTGAAGTCTACTTGTATCGTACCAGTACTGTTTACATAATATACTAAGTAGGGACCCCTAAATGAGAAATTACCTGTACTTGATATCGATAGATCGCTGTAACTGAAAGTCCATACAAATCTTCCTTGAGCATCCTTGCTTGGATAGTATCCTAGTACTGTTCCAGCACAGTGTGTGCCATGCATGTTATCGTCATATGGACTCGTCCTAGTATTACCGCTTGGATCGCCAGCATAGTCTTTGAAGTACACTATTCTGTTTGCTGGCGTATAGAAAGCTGCATGTGGTCCACCATTGGGTTGATCATCTCCAGTCCCATCTACTCCCGTGTCTATTACGCCTATTGTTATCCCTGAGCCTGTTACTCCTAGATCTGTCCAGACATAGGGCCTTATACCTAGCTGTATTGATGAGTAGTAGTTGAAGGCTTTCATTTGCTTTGCTGCTTCTATTACCGCTAGATCAGGTGTTCCATCATTGTTTAAGTCATATTTTAATGCTATATTCTTTATTTCTTCTAGTATGGTCGCATTTGCTGGTATTTCTAACGCGAATCCTACTAGAGCATTAGTCCATACGGCCTTCACCGTTATGTCTGGTACCGTTCTCTGTATATCAGATATTATTGTATTGAGCTTGTTTGCAAGTGTTAGTGCTTTATCATAATCTGTAAATGCGGGGTCGACATTGAATAATAAGTGTACTACTACTTTGCCGTTGTGATAAGTCCCCGTTATATTGTTTGTTAAATTATATAGTAGTTTATCCTCAACATAGTCTCCATCCTTGTCAATAGTATTTAATGCTAGCTTCCTTATATTGAGTACGGGTGGCTTAGCCTTAGCTATTATATCCTTCCACGTAGGAACTCTTAAATTAGTACCACTAATCGTTGAAGCTATCAACGCTCTTGATAGCTGTGTGTTTAATTTTGCCGCCCTATAGTTTTCCTCTATTATCTTTTGCGTAGTGACTCCTACTGGTATAGTGTTGACAACGACCAATGATATCATTAATACCAGAAGTAGTGACTTATAGAGCGTGTTCACATGGTACACCTCTATCTTCTACAATTTTCACTAGTATTAAATATTTTTACCCTAATTCTCCGGTTAATAAGAGTGATCCTTGATTGCTATTGTATAATATTTTTGAGTGAAGACTCGTATTATTTGTACAATTGTTTTCTAATCATATTATTTTTTAAGTATTAAGGTTTACTATTTAATTCTTGTATATCAACTATATCTATTGTAAAACCATCAATAAGGAGAAGACGCTATGAATACATCTACTAGGGATGTTAAGAATATCGTATACACTATCGTATTTATAGTATTGGTTTTTGCCGCTACACTAGTTGTCCAAGTATATCAGCCCTTTACGGGTGGTTACTTTAATCTCGGCGAAGCGGTTATTTATGTTGCTGCTCTAGTCTTTGGGCCCTGGGTTGCGGGTATTGCTGGTGGGGTTGGTGCTGCGTTAGCTGATGCTGTTAGTGGTTATGGTATTTTTGCTCCTGCTACACTTGTGATAAAGTTTGCTGAGGGATTTCTTGCTGGATGGCTTACCCTTAAGCTTCGGGGATTGAAGATTAATTTCAAAGTAGTAGCGGTATTATTGGGTCTCTTATATTTGGGTATAGTGTCTTTTATCGGATCAGTATATCTTTCCGGTACATTGTGGGCTGGCTCGGATATACTGGGCTATGGTGTAGAGGGTAGTATTCCTTGGTGGTTTTGGGTTTTTGTTGGCGTCGTAGTATTTGTTACCATAGTTTACATAGGGTTTACCACGAGGTATGGTGGTGTTGAACCTCTTGCATTATTGGTTGCTGGCTTGGTTATGGTTTTTGGATACTTCTTATATGAGTATTTTGTATCAAATCCACTAACTGGAAGAGAGCCTATAGCGGCTGTATTTGAGGTACCCGTTAATATTGGGCAAGCGGTTATTGGTGCTAGTATTGCATTACCTATAGTTGGGTTCCTTAGGCGTGCAGGCTATGTCGAGGAGAATAGTAGAGGTTGAGAGACTTAGTGCGGGTTATGGTAGGACAATAGTATTAGATAATATTTCTTTTAGCTTAGGGGAGGGAGAGCTTCTTCTCATATATGGTGGGAGCGGGAGCGGTAAGACTACTCTTCTGAGAGTATTGGCTGGTGTTATGGGTAGATATGTTAATGGATGGTATAAGGGAATAATTAGAATCCATGGCAAAAGCCCTAGCATGCTTGACTCGAAGACTATTATAAGGTTAATCGCATATGTATCACAAGAGCCTTGGTATGGTATATTGTCGCCGACTGTTGAGGGAGAGGTAATCGTAAACCAGCTACTCATTAAGAAGTATGATGAGTCTGAAGTGAATGGTGTTTTAGGAAAATACGGGTTATCCGGGCTTCGGAAAAGACCCACGTACACCCTGAGTTCTGGTGAGACCCAACGTCTACTAATAGCTTCTAATAGGATTAGGGGAGCCAGCATATACTTGTTGGATGAGCCTAGTAGCTATCTAGACATAGAGGGGCGTAGGGTACTAGTAGAAGAGATATCGAGACTTGTAGATGAGGGTTCAACAGTAATCGTAGTAGATCATTACTTAGATTTGTGGCGGGATAGTTTATCCAAGATACTCGTATTAGATTATGGCAGACAAGTATTCTTTGGAGACCCAGATGATAGGTGGTTTAGACAGAATTCTTTCTACCGGATTAGAGAGACCAAGGATAGGGATAAGGGTAGTGTTAGTGTTGAAGTAAATAAGCTATATTATAGGTATCCGGGAAGCCGTATCCACGTTATTAACGGTTTGTCCTTTAAGGCGTGGAGTTCTAGTATAACGTGGATAAAGGGACCTAATGGAGCTGGCAAAACGACCTTGTTAAAGATTATTGTAGGGCTCCTTAAGCCCAGTAAGGGCTATGTTAGTGTGAAGGGTAATCCCATATATGTTCCCGAGAACCCTTTACTCTTTTTCAGTGAGCCAACTATACGTGAAGAACTCTACAATAATGCATTAGATAAAAGCGTTGTAGATGAGCTAGTAGATAAGTTCAAGATAAGACACTTGTTGGATCGGAGGCTTAGGTATACGAGTAGTGGTGAGCGTAGGAGAGTAGCTATTGTATCGGCTTTAACTCGCGGATATGATATCATATGTGTTGACGAGCCTACAGCTGGTCTTGATCTCGATAATAGGCTTAAAGTAATTGACGCCTTAGTTAATGCCGCAGAGGAAGGATATACAGTTATTGTTGCTAGCCACGACCCATTAATGGAGGAGATCGCTGATAATATAGTTGAACTGGTGAAGTAGTGTGCTTGGATGGATTACTGGTAAGATATATGAGGCCTTGTTCACCGACGTTGAATCAGATGCTAAGAAGACCCATATATTAGCCAAGATCTTCTTCACGGCCATGGTACTAGTTTGCGTGAGTCTCGGTTTCCATCAATCCCTACTAGCCCTAGCATTAATGATAGCCTTAATGGTGTTTTCTCGTCTCACTTCTACTATTATACCGTCTCTAATCGTTTCATCTATACCAGCTCTCTGGCTTAGTGCTTCTAATGCAATACTATTGTACTATAATGGTGGAGTAAACTACTATGTTGTTCTAGGGGTTTTCTTTAGGACTCTAACAGCTTCTATGGCTATACTCTTGTTTATAGCTATGCTAAACCCCTATGAGCTTTCAAGAATAGTCTACAAGCTGGGAGCGAGGAAGAGTAGTCTTATACCAGTAATGGTGTGGAGGCTCATGCCTCTCGCATTAAGAGATGTTGTTGAAGCCTATGGTATTCAGAAGTTGAAGAAACAGTCTTTATGGAAGAGTATTGCTGTATCAACTGCCTCAATGCTTGAGAAGAGTGATTTCATTTTAGAGTCTAATGGTTTAAAGCTTGAAGCCGGGCTCGTTGAACCATTACCCTACAAGTATTCTTGGAAGCACACTATTATCTACGTCGTAGCTACTCTAATACTTGTAGTATTATCGTTATTCTATTAGTTGTAGGAACAACTCTAATACTCTCTTCCCCTTCTCTGTCAACCTATATACTTTTCTTCTATCCTTGTATTCTGCCCTAACGAATCCCCTTTCCTCTAATTCTCTAAGATGCTGGTAGACTGATTGGGGTGTGATCTTACCCTCCATTAAACGCCATATAGCATAGCCGTGCATTTCTCCGTGCTCATCTATTATACGTAGTATTTCCGCCTTAGTAGGCACACTGTATAGCGTTCTGCCTCGAGCACGTTCAAAATAGGATGATATTACTTTGAGCCCACTACCAGTTAACAACACTATTGTCTCAGATAAACCTCCCATGGGGGCTAGTCTCTTCAATCCCGCTACTGCTGCAGCACTAGCTGGTTCTACTAGCAACCCTTCTTTCCCAGCTAATTCTAGTGCTGCCTCATAGACCTCTCTTATAGATATTACTATAGCCTTTCCATGCGTCTTCTTAACTATGTCTACTACCTCACGTAGTAATGGTGGTTTACAGTAGGTGAGACCAGTTATTGGTGTTGTATCGGTTACAAGTATTGGTTCTCCTAGCTCAGAGGCTATTGTAGGGCATGGCGGTGTTTGAACGATAATGATCCTCGGTATCTCGTCTATAAGGCCTAGTTCTAGGAGGGTTTTAAAGCCCTTATAGAGGCCGTAGACTGTGGTTCCAGAAGCTGTTGGAACTATTATTGACTCCGGGGTTCTCCCTAACTGCTCGTATACTTCATACGCTATCGTGGCTAGTGCTGTGTAGCCGAGGGGGTTTAACTCGGCTGTAGCATTATAGTATCCCTTACGTGATAGTTTGAGGGCATATGATACTGCTTCATCAAGGGTCTCGCCATGTACTATTATTTCTGCTCCATAAAGAGCCATTTGGGCTTTTTTCCCGGGATCAACTCTTTTTGGAACAATCACTTTGAGGTCGATGTTCATGCCCGCTAAGTAGGCTGAAAGACTAGCACCAAGATTACCATCACTTGCAACTACTGTTCTCGCAATGTTTTCGCTGAGAATATGGCTTGATATTAGAGCTGCTACTCTATCATATAGGCTTCCTGTCGGGTTACGTGACTCGTCTTTAAAATAAACACTTATTCCCAGCTCTCTAGAAAACCACCTACTACTAATGAGGGGAGTTCCCCCTTCACCTAAACTTATTCTACTGGATAATGAGGGTAGTAGACTGGAATATCTCCAGAAACCTTCCCCCCGCAGACTCCAGGTAACTTCCATTTCTGGTTCAAGAACACTGTTACAGTTCGGGCATCTTAGCACTACCTCGCTTGTCCTATAACCACATTTTCTACATTTGAATAGCATTATTTTTTCCTAGTTAGTAATAGTGTTTCAATACTATATGGTTTTACTTTAACTTTTCCCTCTAATCTACTGATAACGCGTTCGTCTAGAGATATCCTAAAGACCTCATAGTCTTTTATTAATGGTAAGCTTAGCTCTATTGTCTCATTTACCGGATTATAGACCCTAACTATTATACCCTCTCCTCTCTCCGGCTCCCTGGGCTTGAAAGCCGAGAGTATTAGCGGCGTATTGAACTCCACTAGCGATAGAGTATATTCTCGATTGCTCCCCTTAGCGTATTCTTCTGGTACATAGACTGCTAGCGGGGGCTTAAGATAAGCTTCAACTTGTTTAAATACCTCGTATGTTCTCCATTCCTCTGCGGTAAAGGGTATTATTGCTAATTCAAAGATGAGTCTAGTGTTAAGGTATTGTGCTCCCGGGGTTTCCAGTGCTGGCCCCGCGTGTTGTTTTCGTGTTGGTAGATCGCTTCTTGAGAGAATACCGACGCTACGATATAATACTATGTCTATATTCTCATCATCTATAAAGGCTTCGTGTAATCCTCGTGTAGCTATTATGAATCCTCCTCTATTATTCATTGATCCAATCCAGTACTGGAATACTGTGTTCCGGGGCTCTATTTCATCTCCGAGATCAGGATTTCTCTCTGGGAGACCAGTAACCATGAAGGCTAGATCACGTATAATCTCTGAGCCTGGGGTTCTAGCAAATCTAAGCATTAATACATGGTTCAATGCTTTGTTTTCAACAGTTATCCTTACTTCAACTCTAGGTATCTTATCATAGACCTCGAATACCATAGTTATAGGTAATGATGTTTTCTCTTCACTGCGTTTCTCTAGGTTTGAGTCTTTGGGAACTCTTAGAAAACCTTTAACTTGTAGTCTAGCATAATTGTAGCCTCTCATGGTCTCAACCTTCTCTACGGTGAAGTCTTTCATTCCTATTATTTCATCTCTTACTGGCGGACCATAGTCGTATAGGTCTCCGTAGTCGCCTCTATCTATGAACCCTTTTATCGTGTACTCAGTGTTTGTCCTCAAGTCCTTTATAACAATATTCTTATCACTATCATTGAATACTACCTTTATGTATTCATTCCATATACTCTTCTCATCCGAGCCTATACTTGATTCCACGTGGAGCTGCCGTATTCTTGTGAGCTCGTGTACTGTTATTGATAGTGGTGGTAGACTTGCGATGTAAGAGTACTCGTTGAATCCTAGCTCTCTTAGAACTTCTCCTCTGTGATCTAGTCTCCTATTATCTATGCCTATATCTTCTGGTAGTCTTCCCGGTACCATAACGCTTATCTTATTGACTATTTGGTAGGGTAGGGGATTATATAATAGTATTGTATTCTTGTCTAGTTCCAGCTTACTTATAATCCTATAGGTTAGGTTGTGTATGAGTTGTCTAGCAGTTTCTATAGATTCTCTCAACTCGGCTTCTACTTTCTCAGCCACGTGGTCTGTAACGGTTCCACAGATAGCATCGTGGAATTGACTGTGTAGTAGTTTTATCCACGCCTCTCTAAGTAACTGGTGACTTGGCTCGTAGGCTTTGAGACTCTTCGAGAAGACTATAAGGGGTTCTAGGTATGCTTGTATGAGTAATTCGGCTTCACTACTCAATTGTTTTATTGTTATACGCGTTGAGGGAACAGCCCATAAGATATGCTGATATCGTGCACAACGGAGTTCTCCTTCAAAAATGTAGGTGTTTTCTGGTAGCTTGTATTCTTCGAGGACTCTGAGACCAGAATAAATTGGCTCTAACCCGGCTTTCCTCAACCCCTCTAGTGCTTTGTCAATGTTTTCGTACCAGTCTCTTCTTGGAATATACTGGTCTACTCCAACAGGTATTGGGACAATATCGTGGCGATAATATGTTGATAACTCTTTGCCTAGTTTCTCGGCATCGCTTACCATTTTATCTGGGACTACTCCAACAACAGTTTCTCGGAAGAATCTATAGGCATGTGTGTACTGATTTAATACTCTTATCGGTAGTCTTGTCCAAAGCTTCTTAACTTGTTCTTCTGGTATACCTATAGGGGTTCCTATCCAATAACTCTTAACTAGGAACAAAGCATTTACTTCTGAGCCGTCGGGAGCCCGCCACCTGAAATCTGCTCCATGCTTAACTACATCGTGGCATGTCCCACGACCATAAACATATGTTCTTATCCCGAGCTTAGCTAGTATCTGTGGTATTTGAGGCACATGACCAAAACTATCGGGAGTATATACTACTTTGAGAACCCCGCCAAGTTTCTCGCCTAGCACCATGCCTATTACAAGATTTCTTATAAGAGACTCACCGTTGACTAGGTAGAG
This sequence comes from Desulfurococcales archaeon, assembly GCA_027030065.1. GTDB lineage: Archaea > Thermoproteota > Thermoprotei_A > Sulfolobales > WANQ01 > JALWGO01. Next base: position 9,299 of record JALVFK010000109.1, read on the forward strand.
GTCTGGTTGAGTATACCATGGACCTATCTCTAATCGTTTTTCTTCTACTAGTCTCCGTATCTTCTCCTCATACTCGGGATGTAATCTCAGGAACTCTAGTATTGGCGCTACTTGTCCATCAAAGGTGAAGTATTTTATTATGCCTTTCTCCATAGAGTCAAACAAGTATTTTAATTGATCATCTAGGTATTCTAATAGTTCGCTACGAGAAAGATACCATTGAAGATCCCAGTGGGTATGAGTGAATAGTAGAGCCTTCTTCAACATAGACAACCCTATATAGGAGGAAATCGTTTCTCTTGTCTAAAGCGTTATAATGTCATGGAAATAAGGTTTTTCCTAAAAACATTATGAGGGAAGATAACTGTATTATTCTAGAGCCTACTGTTTTAATGGTTTTATACTGGTAGTGTTTATTGATAGCTCATAGCTTCTATACATGTCTAATTGTCTCTCAGCAACAATTATGTAGCCGTGGTAGAAGGAGACTGGTACTCCTTTACTAGATAACAAGTAGTCCATGTAACCCATTAGTGTGTTATTGTAGTATAAGTTGCATTTAATTATATAGAATTTTACTCCATCTATGATTTTTTCTTCTACAGCTCCTATGCGTATCTCCCATAGATTAGACGTATTGTTTAACGTTATTATTGTAGTATTTCCGCCCGAATGGAATTTTGCTACTCCTTTATCATAGTCTATTTCAACAGATACATTTGGCTCTGTAGCAGTATATGGTGTGATATTTATTTTAATGGGTCTATACTTGTCGTCGAAGACCGTTATTGTCTCGAAGGAAGAGTTTATTGACTGATTCCCTATAATGGTTGAGGTTTTCGCTCTATATATTGTCTCCTTCATGTCCTCTGATGTGAGGATCCATCCCTTTACTATTATACTACTATTCCTTGTCATTGACTCGTTTCCATAGGTCTGATTCTCAAAGAACTTAATGTTAACTATTAGGCTATGGTTATAGTATTTTTTGCCATTGAGCTCTACTGTTCCAACAAATTTTGATGAACTCATACCGTTGCTTGTAGAGAGTAGTTCCATATCGGTGCCATAGTATCTTCCAACAATCTGCATCTTTGATTTAAGATTCATTGCTATCTCTTCTATACTAGATAGGCCTGGGAAGGGCATTGTGAAAACGGGTAGTAGTCCTGCAGAGTATTGAAGAGGATATGTTTCTTGATAAGATGTTGTAAGCGATATGAACGTGTTTAAGGTATCGATAAAACCGCTGGCTAATGCTTTCTCTTCCTCTGTTAGCTCGCTGGCTATAGGGGTTAGATTGTTTGGTGGAGTCGTTGTTGGAGTAGTAGTGTTTGTTGATGGCGGACTACTAGTAGATGTTGATGTCGTTGTAGACGGTGTTGTCGTCTTACCTGTAGTTGTAGGTGTTGTTAACGTGGTTGTAGTGGCTGGTGCTGGCTTCTGGGTGGCATAGTATGCTCCTATAACTATGCCTATGACTACTACTATTATTAGGATAACTATAGTCTTACTTGATAGAATATTTGTCAACACTTATTCTCCTCTAATTTCTCACTCTTAGTCCCAGAGTACTACTAGTAAGGTTATAATATCTAGCGCTCTGTCCTCAACCTCTTATAGTATGCATATGATGCGATAACTAATAACCCTATACCTATTGGTAGAGGCGACACGCGTACTGCTGCAAGATATTCTCCAACAATACTTATCGTTAGTACTGGTGCAATAAGATTGCCTAGATCGAAGCCCCAGGCAAAGATTGCTGAAGCAAATCCACGTCTATGAGAAGGCGTGTTCCTCAATGCTAATGTTTGGAGCGAGGGAATGGTGAATCCTAATCCTATGCCGCTAAAGACTCCGGAGATGTAGATTAATGGTGGATAGGGGTTGTAGGCTAATATGAGTCTACCAATAAAGCCGAAGAACAAGCCCATGGTTGCTGTAAGCTCTTCACCCATGCGATCAGATAATACTCCACCGTAGACACGTGCTATTAGGCTTGAAAGCCCTTGAACACTCACGAATAACCCGAATATTGTTGCGGGTAACCCTATTTCTTCGTAGTGGGCGGGGAGGAAGCTTATGACTAAGGCATAGCTTGAAGCATTTAATGCGAAAACAGTCATGCTCATAAGGATACGTGACCAATTTGTTCGCGCACCAATACTACTTGAGATCTGTTTCCGTGCATGTCTTGAGAGGACTACCGCTATAAACGATAACATTACCAATGCTATAATAGTCACAGCCAGTGATAAGAGGAAAACTGGCTTATAGCCCATTACGTCGACAATCCTACCACTAGTGCTCGGGCCAAAGACATCGGTTAATCCTATCATTAAGCTACGCCAACCCATGAAAGTACCAACACTTTGTGGTGGGGCTAGATCAGCTGTAAGAGCAATAGATGACGGTATAAAGGCTGCTACGCCTATCCCCTGAAGTATGCGTGCCAAGAAGAGGCCTGATACATTATTTGCAGTATAGAAGAATAGCATTGATAATATTACTGCAATTAACCCGGTGTAGAGTAGGTGTAGTCGATACCCTTTATCGCTTATCAAACCGAATACTGGTCTCAAAACAAAGGTTACAGCAAATAGGATAGACCATATGAAGCCAACTGTGCGTGGATCTGCTCCAAGATATACAGCGTATCTTGATACTATAGGGTAGACGAAGGAGAGGGCTAGGAAGAAGGTGAAAACCACTGCATAGAATAACACTATTACCTTAAAGCTAACGTCCTTCGACATCCTTCATCCTCTTAACAATAAGTGTTAAGACGAGGCCAACTACTCCATAAGCCATGAGTCCCGCGAATACTTGGAGAGAACCATAATCGGCTAAGACCTTTATTATGAATGGCCCGGTTAGAGAGCCTAGGTTTGAGATAAAGCCTATAGCAAATAAACCTGAAGGCCTCCTACTATAGACGTGGGAGGCTAGAGTCCAGAAAGGAACACCACCAGCCTGGGTTAATCCTAGAAGAATTAGTCCTAGACCGCCGATAACTCCTGTTTCCCCGAATACTAGGATTGTTCCGGCAAGAACCCCGAGGTATACGAGGAGCATAACGTTTACACTTGTGTCGAAAACCCGGCTCCCTTTCCGACCAGTATAGTAGCCGTAGAATCCGGCTATGAGCGTCCACGCTATTGCTGCTAGTGAAAACTCGTTTACCCCGAAGGCTATGTCTATTATACCTTTATCCTTCAAGTACTCTACTAGTCCTAGGAAGCCGTAGAGGAATCCCAAGATTATGTGGAAGCTCATACCCCAAAACCATAGGAAGGGTTCAAACCAAACACTTGTATCAGTTTTCCCGCTCTGCTTAACATATGTGAAGTCATTATCAGATACCCGGAACCATGCTGATACGAGTACAAGTATTGCTACAGCTAAGTATACGTGCGCTCTTCTTACATCCATTCCAACCCAGTAAACCATGTTGTTTCCAATAATACTACCAGTAAATATGCCTGCGAGAATTATAGAGGATGCTATAAACCCTTTGCTTCCACCTACGAGATTGTTTGAGTGAGCCACTAGGACTGGTATAGCTGTAAGAGATACTCCTTGCAGAAATCTTAATACTAGTACTTGGTAGGGGTCTCTAACCCATAGGAAGGCTAGACAAGTTATTGATAATATAATGTATGATATGAGGAGTATGCGGGAGGGTTTTGCGGGAATTATACTGGCTACGAGGAAGGCTAGAGAGAGTCCAGCCATGAATAATACCATTCCCCATCCAAGGAGATCTACTTCGCCTTGGATAGTACTAGCTAGGTAGGGATACATGGTTAGAGTAGCAAAGCCCACAGCCATTACTATGTGATCTAGTACTAGTTTCCCTACCGTATCCCTATACTCCATTCCATATACGCCGGGAGGCTAAGAAGAGAGCAAGCAATATATAAGGATAATCTCTATTGTGTTCGAGTCCTTAGAATTTTATAAGAAGAATACCTTAAAACCCCGGTTAGATGCTAGACTCGGTGGCGATACCCTAATGGCGCAAGAAGTCCTTAAGGATAAACGAGTACTCTTGCTACTAGTAGCTATAGTAGTATTGCTTGCCTCCAACATGTTGCTACTAGTATTATATATTGATACTCAGGGGAAACTCCTACGGTATAGTGAAGTATTAAACAACATAAATGCTAGGTACGAGCTAGATAAATACAATAATGTATTGTCCAAGGGATTGCTCACTATAGAGTTATCTAAGACTAATATCTACTTATTTGTAAGTACAGCATACTCTTACGTATTATCTACACAACTCCTTGGAAAATCCTCAGATCTCTCATTAAACTTAATCAACAATACATTAGAAAACATTAACCGTAACATAGAGGAGATAAACCAGGTCATAAGAGAACTATCAACAATTTCTCCGCCAGTAAACAATACTCGAGACTATGAGAAATTACTAGAAGACCTAACAGACTTAAAGGCATGCCTAATGCTGATGAGGAATACATTGGAGAACGGGATAAGTGATTTCAACCAGGTATCACAGGTACTGAATGCATGTTCTAGAGAGTAGTCTTTTATACAATACCTATTTTATACTCTAAGACTAGATAGGATATAAGACAATACTAGGTGAATGTTTTTGAAATGGGATGTTTCACAGAGGCCAAGCTATTCTTTACTAAAAGTCTACTTGGATCCAGGTGAAAGTGTTACAGCTGAACCCGGAGCAATGGTAATGTACCGTGGAAACGTTCAAGTAAAAACTCATACTGGTGGCGGCTTATTTAAGGGTATAACAAGAGCCTTACTCGGCGGTGAAAGTGTTTTCGTGAACACCTTTATAGCTGGAAGCGGCGGTGGCGAGGTATGGTTTGCGCCAAGCCTACCCGGCGATATACAATACCATGAGCTCCGTGGAGAAGAACTAATAATCCAGGATACAAGCTATCTAGCTAACCACGGGAACATAGACTTAGGTGTTGCGTGGAGAGGGTTTAGAGGACTATTAGCTGAGGGAGAGCTCTTCTGGCTTAAAGCGAAAGGCTATGGTGGGGTATGGATTAGCGCTTATGGTGGTATAGAGAGAATAGACCTAGGGCCCGGGGAATCCATGATACTAGACAACTTCCACTTCGTCGCAATGACAAGTAGTCTTCAATGGCGTGTTAGAAAGTTTGGCGGCTTAAAGAGCTTCCTATTGGGCGGTGAGGGAATAGTAATAGAGTTGACTGGGCCTGGAACAGTATATGTTCAGACTAGAGCCCTACCACCCTTCGTTGGACTAATATCAAAATACATTAAAAAGTAGTAGAGGAAAACAATTTTTCTTGAATAGTCTTGAGAGGCCATAGTATAATAACTTCTTTTTCCCAACTATTATCATAGGCTTCCAGAGGCTGAATAAAGTTGACGTATAGCATTGTTGCATTAGACTTCGAGTCCAAGCTTATAGGTGTAGGTGTTGCTAGTGGTAGCGTAGCTGTTGGTTCCCGTGTACCGTGGGCAAGAGCTGGTGTTGGCGGAGTAGCTACCCAGGCATATACTAATCCTATGATAGGTGTATGGGTTCTAAGGTTCCTTGAGGAAGGATACAATGCTGGTGAAGCACTATTTAGAGCACTAGCTATGGATTCTTCTCCCTCTATGAGGCAGGTAGCAGTAGTTAGCGCTAAGGGTGATGTAGCGACACATACAGGTAATAATGTTCCAAGACATTATGCTGAATACCGAGGCCATGGATACGCATGTGTGGGTAATATGCTTGTATCGAAGAGGGTTGTTGAGGAAATGTGTAAAGTATTCAATGAGTCTAAGGGGAGTCTTGCAGAACGTCTCCTCCAAGCACTCGAAGCTGGCCATAGAGAGGGAGGAGATATACGTGGAGATCATAGTGCTGCGATCTTAGTTGTCGGCGAACACCCTATTTATGGTAAAGACTATGATAGAATTATTGACTTACGCGTAGATTATTCCACGAATCCTATTGAAGAGTTAAAAGAATTGTACTGGCTTTGGATCAAGAGTAGGTAAAGATATTGGAGGATTCAAAATATCGTGTTAGTTTCCTTTCCTCTATCCTTATGCTTCTACTTCTTTGCGCTTCTTTTCCTCTTTCTTCCTAGCCACCTCTATCTTTAGTCTAGCTGTTCTTGCTAACTCTCTTAGTATATCATTCTTACATACGATGCCTTGCAGTCTTCCCTCAGAGTCTACTACTGGTATACCGTCTACATTATACTTCTTCATTAATTCTATTGCTTTCACGACATCGTCGCGGTTATTGACTGTTACTTTTAATGGTACTGTTACATCTATTGCTACTAGTGGTAGAACCTTAACATATCTTCCAAGTCTTGCTGCTCCCTTCACTAGTTTCCTAACCCAGATCAGTTTCCTCGTCTTTATACCAGTTGTTGCGTCTTCGTAGGCTACGAAGGGTAGTCTATTCGCTGATACTACTCCCCTGATCTCGCCATCGTATACTGCTAGTGCGTCTAAGAGGAAGGTCTGCATCTTCCTTATAACATGGTGTAGGCTGTGGTGTGGGTGGACTACTCCTATTCTTCCAGGCGTCATAATGTTTTCTACTAGTGCTCTACCAGCCTGGGTTCTAGCGTAGGCTTCTACTATTACGTCCTTGGTTATATATCCTATTATTGCACCCTCCTCATCTACTACGAAGGCTACTTCCGCCCCCTTATTGAGCATCTCGTAGGCTACTTGCTCTATGGGAGTATCGGGTTTCACTTTTGGCACTTCTTTCACAAGTATGTAGTCTATGAAGAAGCGGTCGTAGACTCTTCTACGCCATATGGGCCCCTCTGTTGCTATTGCTTTAAGCATGCTCCACTTCGACACGTAGCCTACGATTTCTCCCTTCTCGTCTAATACTATCAGATAGTTTGTTCTCCTCCGTAGCATTTCTTTTCTAGCATGCTCTATTGTATCTGTTATCCTTATAGCTGGCATTTCCTCTAAGGCTATCTCGCTCGCTCTGACACCCATGTATTCTTCTACTACTGGTTTAGTAACAGCAACTTGTTCTAGGGCTCTCTCTGATGTGATGTATGTTATACGTTCTCCAGCTTCCACCGGTTTTGGTAGTCTTACTACTGTTACTGGTACTCTGCCTGGCTTTGCTCCTTCTAAGTAGGCTCTTGCTATGTCTGCTTGTGTTACAACTCCTATAACATGTCCTTTCTCGTCTACTACTGGGAGGAGTGTGAAGTCATGTTTAATCATTATGTCGGCTACAACGTCTACGGGGGTATCTGGTGTTGCTACTATTACTCCTCTCGTCATAACTCTCTTAATCTTCGCTGGACTAACTATGTGGGCCTCACTTTCTCGGTGGAAGAACCATCTCCCAGAGTCTACGAAGTCTTTAGGTGTAGCAATACCTACGGGTATTGGCTCTTCTTTGCTACGGACAACTATTACTGCTGGTAATGCCTTGTAGACGAACTTGCTCCACACACGGTTTACTCTTTCATCGGGTGTGACGAGCATTTCTTCTAGTCCTTCCTTCGTCATTACTTCTGCTACGCTCTCAGCCTTCGGTGCTATACCCTGATCTCTCAATGCTTTTATTATGTCTCTCATAGTTACTACTGCTTCAACTCTCTCCTCTTGTAGATTATTTACTACCGGCGCACCCCATACTTTTTCTTCAACCATTTTCTCGTAGGCTTCACGTATATCCATGTCTCTTACGAGTACTGGTTTATCTCTAACAACTTCTCCAACAGTCATATTACTCTTCTGGCTTGTAACCATGATTGCTTCTATCCATGTAAGGTATCCTACTAGTCTATTATTACGAGTGTCTTTTACAACAGGTATTACTCTCTCCCCACTCTCCCGGAAAAGGCTTCTAGCATATGTTAGGAGTGCTCTTTTCGTTAACACGTACTTGGGCTTACGGGCTATCTCCCATAGCCTCATCTAATATCACCAACCACTAGAAGTTTTGAAGGCTAGGATAAAAATACTACGATAAAAGAGTATATTGACATGTTCTACATAAACAATATATTTTAGAGCTTATACCCGCGTTTCCTTAAATATTCTTCAGCGTTCCTATATATTTCTTCAACTAGTTTTTCACCGAAACCGTGTAGTGATAATAAGATCTTCTTTGGTGTTACAACTAGTTGTTCGGGCGTTCTTACCCCTATTTCTGCTAGTTGTCTCGCTCTTACCCTTCCTATTCCTTTTATTTCTACTAATTCGAGTAAATCCTCTTTTACACCATGTTCTATTCTCTTGCTTAGCTTCCTATATGCTTCACCGTGAACTTGTAAGCCTGCTACATCTAGTATTCTCGCTAAAGCACTAGTTATCCAAGCCATAGTCTCCTTCATATTATAGAGGTCTCCCGAGCCAATGTTGTAACGGTATGTTATGTAGTCTTCGTGTTTTTCTTCAATCCAGTCTCGTAGAATCCTCATAGCCTTATATGCTTGAAGCCATACCTCTTCAGCCTCGTACTCGTCTGGAGGTTTAGGTATAACTCCTTTACCAACATCCTCATATGCATCGTATTCGAGTTCTTCATCACTCTTGGAGAAATATGGGCGGCTTCTAGCATAGTCGGGTGTCATTGCCGCTAAGTGGAGATAGTATTCTTCGGGGAGCTTCTTATCCTTCTTTAATGATAGGTCTAGTATGACTATACGAGCAGACCATGGGTCAAGATATGTTGTGGTAACGGTTTTGCCTAGAAGAGTTGGTTTCAGCTCCCCCCTCTTCTCAGAGATCATCTTCCACTCTACAAGATCGTCTACAACCATGTTAACAGTATTTTCGAGCACCCTATACGACTGGAACCCTTGTTGCTTATAATATAGTGTTTGTGAGAAAACACCAACAACCTCGCTTACAGTTGATGCTTCTCCACTCGCTATAAGTGCTAGTGTATAAATTCTTAGAGCACGCTCATTGTTTAGAGCAGACATTATGGGTTCTGGAGCCCGGTTAATATAGCGTGTAAAGGCCTCCTTAGCCTTATACTCATCTACTATTATTGCTTCACCCAAATCATCATATTGTGGTCTCCCAGCCCTACCAGCCATCTGCTTGTACTCTAATATCTTGATACGAGTAGTCCTCTTAAGCCGGGGCTCATATCTTCTAATTGATACAAGTACTCTTCTCGCAGGCAAGTTGACTCCAGCTGCTAGTGTTGGTGTAGCGTAGAGAGCCTTCAATAGCCTCTGGCGAAAGGCCTCCTCTATTAGCCGTCTAGCCCTATGAGACAAGCCCGCGTGGTGGAAGGCTACTCCTTTCTCAACGAGTGGTTTAAGCTTCTCCGCCTCATGCCTTGACGATAGCTCGTCTCCTATTCTCTCAGACAATAGTTTAAGCTTCAACTTTTCCTCGTTGCTTAAGTAGCGGTATAAGTGTTCGCCAGTACGTTCGGCATATCGTTCTACGTACCGCCGGTTATGGATGAAGGCTAGTACTTGTAAGCCTTTAACCACACTTGTTAAAACTATGTCCATAAACCCGTTACCAGTGAATAATCTCACCTCCTCTACTCTTCCGTCAGCAAAGTATATCTTGTAGCCTCGCTTATCGAATGCTCCTTCAACTAATTTTACGGGTCTCCAAGTGGATACTACTAGCTTAGCCTTCAACCATTCTGCTAGTTCTCCGGGATTACCTATAGTTGCCGATAAACCTATTATCTGATAATCTCTTCGGAGACACCGCGCAGCTATCATTTCTATTATTGGCCCACGCTCACCATCGCCTATATAGTGGAGTTCGTCTATAACAATAGTCCCGACACGGTTAAGCCATTGGGGTTTTTGGCGGAGAATACTATCAAGTTTCTCATAGGTTGTAACAACTATATCATATACTCCGAGTTCCTCACCCGAAGACTCGTAGTCACCCGTACTAATACCTATTCTTAACCCGAGTCTACTCCAATCTCTTAGCTCATTATACTTCTCCGAGGCTAGAGCTTTGAGTGGGAGAGTGTATATGCCCTTATAGCCTCTTAGAGCACTGGTAACGAGTGCTAGTTCAGCTATTAGTGTCTTGCCGCTAGCAGTTGGTGCTGCTACAACAACGTTTTCCCCTTCGAGGACGCCAGCCTTAACGGCTAGGGTTTGCGGTGGTGTTAGCTTAGATATACCCCGAGATCTTAATACTTCTTTTATTTTCTCCAGTACGTCTAGGTCTTCAATACTCATGGTTACGTTATCGAATAGTGATCCCAAACACGTCACCAGGTATTTGTTAGCATTGAACACTGTTGCCGTGGGAGCCTATAGGTATATGTTGTATAGGCCTGGATATAAAAGAGAGAGGAGGGTGAAAGTAATAGTCCAAGCTGGCTAGAGGTAAGGGCTTTATAGTCTAGGCTTTGATTGTAGAACTAGGTGTCTCTATGGGTTATGTTTCCCCACGTGCTAGGTTTCTCGGGAAGATAATATTGTCTGATAGCGCAATAGTCTATGGTTCAACTGTTATAGGCGGAAACTCAATTATTGGGGACTACGTGGTTTTAGGGTTTCCCCGTAGACATGGACTCAAGAGCTTGAAAAATATCTTCTCAACTACGAAGAACATATATGAGCAATATGATAGTATAAGTAGTGGTGTAATTATAGGCGAAAACGTTGTCATAAGACCCTTCACAGTTGTATACGAGGGTTCACGTATAGAGGATAATGTTGAGACAGGACATTTCGTATTGATACGAGAGGAGGTAGAAGTAGGTGAAGGCTCTCTCATTGGCACGAATACCATCGTTGACGGATATGTTAGGATTGGGAGAAGCGTTAGAATAGAAAGTGGCGTATACATCCCGCCTAAAACCATCATAGAAGACAATGTCTTCCTAGGCCCCCATGCAACTATAACCAATGACAAATACCCTGTTAGTAAGAGACTTGTAGGAGTAACTATAAGACGTGGAGCAGTTATAGGAGCTAACTCAACCCTCATAGCTGGAGTAGAGATTGGAGAAGAAGCAGTCGTTGCAGCAGGATCTGTTGTAACTAGAAACGTGCCCCCCAGAACAGTTGTTGCAGGAGTACCAGCAAAACCTATTGCCTCTAGAAAAGAATATGATGAGAAAAAGAAAACCTATGAGAGTGCAGAGTCATAGCTTACCCGTAACGTATTCTATAAGGCCTGCATGATAGGTTTCTTCAACACTTATCTCCTCCAATATTATTCTCCAACCCCTAGCACCCGGTAGTCTACGGGAAACCATTTTTAGATTAGAGCTAATGAGCTGAGATAATAGTTTCACATGGTATTCTTCTCCAACAGCTCTCTCAAGGCCAGCACACTCGGATAAAATCTCCCTCACATCACCTATAGATAATTCCTCTCTTTCAGCTTTCTCCAAGAACCCGTCTAGCACTGTTAAGAACTTGTTTCCCTCACACCTATTCCTATCAACACCCAAGGTTTTAGCGAGGAATGAGAAGAATTCAGCATGATTTCTACTTTCTCGAGCTACATGTAAGAGTATCTCAGCTAGAGTAGAAGGTAGCTTCAATGATAATCGCTCATAGAGTTCTGCTATCTTCCCCTCAAACAATATACTACAACTAATACTGTATCCCAGTAAATCCGTCTCCCGACCACTAATACTCCTATTACTCCTACTAGCTATGCTATGATAGGTTAGAATCACTAATTCACCCATAGCTATTATTCTATTAAGACTCTAATACTACTTACCGTAATCTCGGAGAAAACTCGTTGACCCAGCATATTTTTAACCCACAAAAATCTGGGATCACTAAGACTATCATTGACTTATTTATCTGAAATAAGCTATTCTATCAAATAGCGGTAGAGGTAAGTAGAGCCTTGGAGAAAACCTTGGATACACCACTACTCTACTATATCGTTAGCCTTGTAGGAGGACTAGGATTATTAGCTGTTAGCGGTAGACTCGTGGTAGACCCGGCAAGCTATGGTATTCCCAACCTTCCAGTAATCTTACCGTCTATTCTAGCACTAATAGTCTACGAGCTACTAGTACTACCCTGGCTCTTTAAAACCAAGACAAGCTATGGGGCAATTAGAGCACCAATAGTACTATTGCTTATCCTAACATTAGTATATGGAGCGGAAATCCAACCACTACTACTCATACTGGGAGCTACCATATTGTTCATTGAAACAAAAATACTATTAGACATAGCAGCAATTCGAAGACAAGTGCTCTATAGCCTCGCTGGCATTTTTAGAGGTCTTGCTGGTTTCATGGCAATAGTCTATAGTATATCCATAATACAGCCTACACTAGAAAATTCTATCATAACGATAACCCAGCTAATCTTAGCCCTATTACCCTTCATAATACTTGGAGCCTATATGGGGATAACTATACACTTGCTCACAATGACGAGAGACCCATTAAAACTAGGAGCAATCCTAGCCCCATTAACCCTACTAACAGTACTACTAACAATAATAACCTACATATACACTCAGCCAGCTCTAGCAAACCCAAATATAGCACTGGAAACCTATGGAAACATGACTCGAGCAATAAGTCTACTAGCGCCGATAACCATAACAGTACAAACACTACTAGAAAAGGAGTCATAACACATTACGTTTTAACGTACACCATAGATCTCTACATAGAATAGCTCAGCACCAGAATCGGTTACGAGGTATGCTTCAATATAACCTCTAGCAATATCCTGGTCATCAATATATATGTTATAGGATGATACATCAAGCTCTATACGCTTAGCTTCGTTAGGATCAAATACAATGTTTACTGGAATAGTTGCATTCTTAATCTTAATAGAGTAAACGGTTACAGGCTTATCATTAGGATTCTTAAAACCGCCAGTAATCTCAAGAAGCTTCCTAGTAGTCTCATTGTATAGTCCGTGAGGCATAATAATAGATACTAAGTGATACTGTTGAGACCTAACAACACCAAAACTCACACCAGAAGCCATGAAGACAGCTATCAACAATATGGTTATCGCTAACAATATCATGAATATAATACCAATAGTACTCATAACACCCTTCCTATTTCTCAAGGAGACCCTCATATACTTCCCTCAAAGAGTTATCTAATACTACTCATAGATAAAAATGCAGAAGTATTTAAGACTAACTAAAAATTAAGGATATTTTGTAAAAAAGTTAATAGATTAATAAACCACGTATTATGTTAGCCTACTCCTATTAGCTGTGCTGATGTTGATATTGTACCGGTTGTTGTTACTAATACTATGTCAATATATCCTCTGTATACATCATCCCACGTGACCGCTAAGGTATCTAACGCTGGGTTAGTATTTCCTGCGTCAAGAGTTATCTCAGCCGTCTTCTTGGGTGCAACAACTGCTAGTGGATCACCCGTAGCGTTTTCAACTTTTGTGCCAGCAACGATTATAGCTGTAACATTTATCTCAGTGTCTGATGGGTTGTTTACTCTAAGGCTTAGAGATGTTAGCTTAAGACTGGTTTTATTGTAGAATGCTGCTGGTGTACCAACTATGTTTAGCTGGGCGCTCTGGCTCTTTACTGCTGATGTCGATATGTTGAAGGCTATGAATACTGCTAGGATTACTAGTATTATTGCTAGTAGCACTCCGAATATTACACCAAGGGGTGCAGATATACCTTTACGGACTTTCTTGGCCATAGCTTTCCCACCCTTTGAGGGTCATTTATCACTTAAACTTAGGAGTATATAAGTATATCTCTGTAGAAATCTGTATAATCGTAATTCTATAACTATATAATTTAGATAAAACATATGCTCTAATACGATTAGCTTAAGTAAGAGTAAGATCTTATATTTTAAATAGATATAAGAGAAAAATACCTTGTACAAAGATAATACTAAAAATAAAAAATATAATAATCATTTGATTATTTTTCAGTCCTAGTGTGCGAGATGAAAGAACCATACGTGAGTGTGATCATCGTAAACTACAATGGCTCGCGCCACCTGGAGGCGTTATTTAATTCCCTCCTAAAACAAGATTACTCTAACTTTGAAGTAATAGTTGTCGACAATCACTCTACTGATAATAGCATTAGAATACTTGAAAAATTTTACAAGATATTCGATAACCGTGGCATTGAATTCAAATACGTTGTTTTACGGAGGAATACTGGTTTTTGTTTAGGGAATAATATAGGATTCTTATATTCTTCTGCTAAGAGCAAGTATATCGTCTTATTGAATAATGATACTATTGTGGAGCGCTCTTGGCTTAGAGAGCTAGTAGCATTTATGGAGAAATACAGCGATGTCGCCGCTGCTTCCAGTTTAATCTTATTTGATTTTACTAGTAGAATAGATAATACTGGTGGCCGCCTGGACATATATGGTGGATGTATTGGGCGTGGATTAATGGAGCACAAAAATGTAGCGGAGAAACATGATCCCTTTAAGGGTTTCTTTTATGCTAGTGGATGTTCAATGATTATACGGAGAAACGTGTTTGAGGAATTACATGGTTTTGACCCATGGCTATCAATGTATCATGACGATATAGATCTCTCATGGCAGGCAAGATTGCTAGGCTATAGGATAGGCTTCGTAAAGAACTCAATATGCCATCATATAAGAAGACCCGGGTTTGGAAGAAAACTACCCGTATGGAAGTTTTACTTAGCAAATAGAAATCGTATTAGAATAATAGTTAAAAACTATGAGCTAAGAAATATACTCCGCAGGATAATACCAGCAGTTATCATAACCTTTCTAGCTGGATTCTTCTTGAGCTTGATGAGTAGGAACGCCTACTATATCATGTATTCTCTCAAAACTGTAACATGGAATATACGGCACCTCAAAAACACGTTGACCTATAGAAGAATAATACAATCGAAGAGAAGAGTAAGGGACAAAGAGGTAGAGAAATATATGGATAAGAAGCCTCTAGGAATATGGCACGCTAAAGCCTACCTTAAACTATTCTAATTCCCTAGCTTTCTCCACTCAAACATCATAGGTAGGAGGAGAAGCAGAAGATATAATGTTAGTAAGACAGTCGAACCTACTACTACGTTATCGAATACTTTCTCATAGAGCCCGTAGACGTCTAGGTTTTTACCTATTATCCAGTAACCATAGAGTAGAGACGTGAAACGTATTGTACCGTTAAATGTTACTATATTGAAAAGAGGATACGAGAACAAGTCACATACTTCCCTTGGCTCACACTTCAATATGAGTTCCCGTATCCTTATCAAACCCTTACCAGAGACGACTAGTGTTGTATTGGGACAGTACTTTACCGAATCATTACACAATAGGCATGTTCTGGAATTATTATGTGATATTAGTAGCTTATAACAACTAGTATTCACAACATCATGTAGCGTATTTAGCTTTATCTTACCTCTTATTTCTAGTTGCCGCAGTAGAAAGTTTAACTTAGCATTTATGTCAATAATTCTATGCGGGATCCTTTCTAGGCTTTCACGGGGTACCTCATATATTTTGAAGTATCCTATCTGCTTGAGTTCACTGTAACGTTCTCTTATAAACAACATTATTTTCGGCACATATTTTTGTTCTCTAAACACTAAGGTATTTAACACGAAATAATATCTACTACAATTCATTGATAATAGAACTGAGACAACAATGCTCATATTGTCTTCGAAAGAAAATATGAAATTATAGAACATGTATAGTGGCTGGTTGTTTGTTGGAACGTATTGTAAGATATATCTATCTCTATTCGTGAAAGCAAATATGCATATACTGTTTCTATGCGGATTATTTTGATAGATTTTAGTAAAAAACTTAATCAACGATAACTCGTCGCTACTTAGCCTTTCTTCACTGTATACTTGTAGAGAACTATAAGTGGATACCACTACCGTTGCTAAGACTTGAACTACTATTAAGAACACTATAGCTATGTACCATAAATAATGTCTTCCTGTTCTAAGCCAGTTTACTAGGCTATCAAGACCCAACGATACAATAGGTGCTAAAAATAATAGTAGATACGGTATTAGCCTAAAAGCCCAGTAAATGAAATGAAAACTTATCATTAGTTTGAACACATTGAAGCTTCCTAGAGTAGCATAGTCTAGTAGATCTAGTAGCAGTATGAATAATATTACCGCAAACACGTTTTTCAACGAAGCATTAATTATTCTCTGTTTAAACTTGTTGAAACTATTATACCTAGTGAAAGCATAGAATAATGGTACTACGTAGAAGCCCAGATACCAGGGAATTTCAAATAAATTAACATACCTTAATGTTATATGCGATAACCTATAGAGAGGTAACGCACCATACAAATACTTGTTTATAAATATGAAAATAATAGATAAAGCTATAGCATAAATTATGAATTTACCTTTAAATACAATAACACTAATCTTATTCCAGAGAATCCTAATCAGCTGAAAAAGTATATGTGCTAATAACGATAAGACAGCTAATCCGAGTGTTAACAACAACAGTACCATATAATTAGTGTAAACTAATGTTAAACCGAGAAACCCGCTAATGGATAATATTATTATGTGTTCAAGTAGCTTTTTCCTATTATTAACCGTTACTCCGATAATTAGAGAATAAAGGATTAGCTGCGGAAAATATATTATAGGCAATGTCAATGCATAGAGAAAACGCTCTACTTGACTTATCCTATCATATTGTTTTGAAAACAATAAGTATACTAGTGCTAAAAATATGAATAAGCCTATAATTTCTGGGTCGACTAGCTTAAACAAAACATAGTTGTAGAAGTAGCTATCCTCTACGCTGAGAGAACCTAGAAAACCATTTGATAACCTAGAAAGGAGGAATAGTATTGAACTAAAGCTACTAGCAAATACCCATAGATATAGGGAAATCATAGGCTTATCCGATAATCTCTTAAATAAAACATATATAGTAAAGATGAGAAGTATGCTGAGTGGCGCCAACAAGTAGTAGAGGATCCCTATTCCCGGCTTGAAATATGCAATATGTAGTAAGAGAACGGCGAAACTATGATATCCTATGTAGGGGGTTTTCTCGTAGTCTAAAGGATTATAATATAATTCTTGAATATAGCGAAGATGCCGTGGATAATCAGAGAACGGCGTAGAGACTCCTACAAGCGACGATATATATGAAATAATCCCCACGACCACTACTATAACGATAATTAATAATAGCTCGCTGACCTCGACCTTGTACTCTATTACATTACGACTATTAGAGTCTTTAAGCATTATTATTGACAGCATGTATAGTACTGAGGCTATCGCTACCATGATTAAGGGGCTTGTAATATAACTAATAATTTCTGGATGGTTAATTCTCAATATTAATGTTGAAGCAATAATCAGTATTGATAATGTTATCCCAATAGACTCGATTATATTATTGAAACACTTTCTGCACAATATGTAAACTGTGAGTAAAGTATAGGTTATGAATACAGCAGGTACTAGAAACCTTGCCGTAGATACCATAAAACTAATAAGATAAAGGCCTATGCTTGATACGAAGATGAGAGAATAAGAATACTTATTCAATTTAATACGGATTCTTTTATGACTAATATTCTTAGAACTTAGTATGAGTATTAAGCCTAGAATAAGTAAAAGCATTGATAACAACATAACTGTAAGCGTCAATATTCTCACTCCTTCTTATCCAGAGAAACAAGCCCTTGCATGTATTGTTTTAGTCTTGCTATAGCATAGAATACTAGGCCTAGAGCAACCATGAGTAATCCTACAGTAAATAGTATTAATACAGATGTTGTTAGAATAGGATCTATTATTCTCGTATCCTTGTAAACCAATAATATACGTAGCATCATTATAAGTGATACTATAACGCTTACGAGACCAGGCAATCCCAATAGGAGGAGGGGATGACGTTCAGTAAACAATTGTATTATTCCGACAATAAGTACAGCTAAGTGGTAGAGGGGATTGTGCTTACTGGCATCCTCGTGGGATGTTATGGTTATGGGTACCTCCTTTATCTTTAAGTTCTTATTTCTAGCTTTTGCCAGTATTTCCACACTTGCAGCCATCGTATTGTCTTCTGGTATAAGGTCTCCTACTACGCTAGCCCTATATGCTCTAAATCCGGATTGTGCATCAGTTATCCCGTTTATATTAAATGCTGTTTTCACAGTTCGTGTTACCGCTTTCACACCTAGAATCCTCCATTTTGGCTGAGTTGTTTTTCCTAGAAAGCGTGATCCTATTACTATATCGGCTTCTCCCTTTACTATTGGCTCTACTAGTCTTGGTATTTCCTTTGGGTCATGTTGACCATCAGCATCTAGTGTTACTATTATGTCTGGCTTTAGTTCTAGGGCTTTTTTGAAGAGTGTTCTTAGTGCTGCACCATATCCCTTGTTTTCATTGTGTTTTACTACTATTGCTCCTAGTTCTCTAGCTATTTCTGCTGTTAGGTCTCTTGACCCGTCGTCGCATACTATTATTTTGTCAACGTACTTCTTAGTCTCCACTATTACTTTTGCGATATATTTTTCCTCATTGTATGCTGGTATACATGCCACTATTACAGGCTTATCTTCCTTATACATCAATTCTATTTAACCCTAAGAATACAGTGCATAGATTTCCTTTATTTAATAACATTGTTTCGTCTTTAAAAACAAAATGTATTATGTGATAGAGGTATCTGAGAAAACCTTACATTAGGACCGTTCCGCGTCTCTCGTAGAGTGTTTCGTAGAGCTTCTTATTGTATTCTTCTACACTCCCCTCGAATTTCTCTAGGTCTTTCACTATTTTTGCACGTACACGTATTTCCTCTAATACTTCTGATGGCGTCCAGCCCCGTTTCTCTGATATCACTTTTACTGGTCTTATAGTATGGAGTGGAGTTACTAGTTCGTGTATCCCTCTAGCTGGGTTGAACTGTATTACTGGTATTAGTTTTCCTCCACCCTCGTGGCTGTAGAGTTCTGCTACACGTCTCATCTTGCCCTTGACTAGTAGACGCCTCAAATGTACTATGATGTATATAGCATCTAATGCTGCTGGCGAGACCTCTAAGGGAGGCATTAGGAGTCGCCGGAAACCTGATTCTGGTGTCTCGGCGTGGAAGGTTGTTAGACCACCGTGACCAAGTAGGATTGCTTGAGCCCATGCCGCGGCTTCTGGTCCACGAACCTCTCCTACTATTACGTAGTCTGCTGATTCTCTTAGAGCGTGTACTACTAGGTCGAAGGGTGTTATCTCTACACCTTTTTCCTGTCTAGGAACCCTACGTAGGGCCTTTATTGGTGGTGTGAGTTCGGGGGTGTCTTCTATTATTACTGCTGTAGCAGTAGGTGGAATAGATGATAGGATAGCGTTGCTTAAGCTCGTCTTACCTGTCATCATTCCACCAGTTAATAGTATTGCTAGTCTCTCCTGAAAGGCTAGCCAGAGGAAGCCAGCCATAATTACTGGTATCGAACCATACTTAGTCATAGCTGATAAAGTCCAGATTCGAATGGGTTTACGTATAACGAAACTAGTTGTTAGTGGGGCTACGTCGCTCTTCATCATTACTGAGAAACGATAACCTCTTGGCCCCATAAAGCTACGGTATGGTCTAATCTTAGTTAACGCTATGTTAGCTGTCTTTAACGCTGTACGTACTATACGGTTAACGTATTCTTCCCCTAACACTATGTTTGATAGTGTTGCACCAAAGTTTGAGTGAATGATCTTTAATGGACTCTCAGCATGTATTACTTGTATATCTTCAATGTATGGATCATCCATAAGAACCTCGAATACCCCGAGACCTAGTACCTCGTCTCTTACTCTTAGAACTAATTGTTCGGGGAGCCCAGTTTCCCTTAGGAGGTCTTCTAGTACCGCTCTAGGTTCTATTAAGTATCTTAGGAGAGCTTCCTTAACAAGTAATAATTCTTCGTCTGAGAGTATTGGTAATTTTATGTGGTATCGATGAATATACTTTTCACGATATATAAATATTTCCGCGTACCTAACCTTATAGCTCATTAATATTTCCGCCCAGCTTGGAGGAGGCATCCCCCATTCCTTCTTTATAAGAGGTTCAACTAGTTCATCTACTTCTAATATTACTCCAGCTCTACCAGTAGCCTTGGCCTTCCTTTCAGCCTTTCCCGCTTGGACTGCTGTAGCTGCTTTTGTAGCCATCTATTTTACCGCCTCCTAACCCTACCTATAATCTTATTTAGGTATCTGAGGCTTATAGCCGCTACCACTGCCGCAACGAGTGCACCTATACCGTAGCTGTATGGCGGGTTTACTAGGACTACGGGGAGTTCAGGTGTATATGTTGTTGTTATAGTTGCGAACACTGTTACTGGTGAGACTACTGTTGTAGTCGTTGTTATAGTTGTATTGTTTATCACTGTTGTGGTAACGTTTTGTGTTACTGTACTCACCTTTACTATTGTTGTATTTGCTTTCCACACGGTTTGGACTATAGTTGTGTTCGCTATTGTTACTACTGAAGTCACTGTTACGTTGGTGCAATTACATGCAGTTACTGTTGTAAATGTCGTGTTAGTTGCTGTAGTGTTTGTCATGTTTACCGGTATAGTTGTATTCGTAATATTAGGCGGCGTTGGGGGGAGAGATATATTTAGTGTTACCCGCTTTGATGCTGTAACCCAGCGGTTTCCTAGGAAGTATTGTACCTCTACTACGAGGTCGTGTACATTCATAGTTATTGGCACGTCTAGTTCTAGTGTTGTATCGCTAAGCCATCTTGAGGTTGCTGAGAATATTAGCTCTTCTTGTCCCGTGAAGGGGTTTACTAGGTAGGCCTTATATATTGTGGGAGTCATTAACAATACTTTTTCCGTTGGAGTCCAGTAGACCTTTACTGGTACTTCGACATGGACTATTCCTGGTATACTCTTAGCTACTAGGTTGACTATGAATGGCAAGTCTATTACTACTTGGGGTTCTATTGATACAAGCTTTATGTTAAAGGATGATATTTTCTCCTCTACTATGCTCCTAATATCTTCTGACCCCATTACGATTCCCGGCGCCTTTATCGAGAATGTTATTGTGTAGGAGTTGTTTAGTGGTACCTGGAACTCGTAGCTTATATTCATACCATTTATAGGCTTCTCATAGGAATACTCGTTGCCACCAACGTTTACCTTAGTTACTAGGTAGTAATGAGTGAGGTAGGGGAAGTATTTATCAAGATAGGCTTGTACATCAACCATCTTGTTGATCTCTACTACCGATACAATAGCCTTCTTATACGTCTCCTCATTCTCACATGTCAAGCATGGATTAACCGGATGTGAGGGCTTTGTAATGTTAATTAACTTTAAGTTAATATTACCGTATATTGATGGCTCATTTATCGATACATTGAGCTCTGGTACCCAGTAATCGTTGAGCCTATACGAGCCTAATGGTACTTGTCTTGCTGTGAAGGGGTCACCGGAAAGAGCTCCTGGAATATATAGTGTTAGTGTTACAATATATTCTTGGAATTTCTCTGATACTGGTATTGTGATATCTTGTTTCTTACCAGTTATCTTTAATGTATATGTCCCTAGATCATATTGCATCGTTTGGTTTCCTACCACTACTACCCCTTGTACATCGTATTCTAATACAAAGTACTTTACATAGTAGTATAAATCATCTAATAGCTGATTTAGATCTGTTAGATGATAAAATGAGGCGTTGACTCCTATCATCATACCATTTAGTGATGGTTCGAGATAGGCCGTTAGTATACCAGTAGCGAAGGGAAAGTCTATTACTGAAAGCAACTTCTTCTTGTAGGATGGTACTCCTATTGTTGGAGGTCTTACGAATTCAATGTCAACCTTATAGGGATATAGTACAAGATATGCTGCATTGGACTTTGTTATATGATAAGTTACTCCCCCAGCAAGTGTTTGCTCGAGTGCTGGAATTATTATCTCGGAGCCCTTTGAGAGAAGCATTACCTGGTATATTCTTCCCTTGAACACTCCTGCACCCTTTAAAACCATTGAGTCTACTAGAGAGTCGTCTGGCATTGGATAGTAGAAGAAGAAGTTATCGTTTGATAACTTGACGTACATGTAGAGTATTCCTGGCACATATGCTACTTCTATTCTCTCAACTCTTCCGTGGAGTGTGGCTGTATCTGTGAGGTATTCTTTATTGCTGCTCTTATCTAGTCCTCTAACGTATATGAGGATCACGTTGTCTCCGGTAAAGTTTATGTATAGACTCCATGTTGATGGTTCTCTTGTAAAGTTTACCTGGAATTCAAGTGATTCAAGACTCGATGTGTTCATGGCAATGGATTCGGGTATTTCTATCATTACCATAGGTCTTGGCTGTGGGTAGCTTAGCTTTATGTATCCGTCTTTTCCTATAGCCACGTATCCGGTCTCATTGTCTATTATATAGTTGTTGCCCTCAACTACAGCCTTATACAATGGTTTGTACTCTTGCAATAACCGGTTAGTACTGATTATACTGTATAGTTGTGGTGGTGGGAGTATAATCATTGGATAGATAGTGCTTGCACTAACATAGATGCTAGTGAGAGATACTAGTGCTAGTATTACTATTATTAGCCCTAGTAGCGGTCTAACGTGGTGCACTAATCATACCCCTCCTTACCTAAGATAAGTTCCTAGCTAGAATAATTCGTCTTGCTAGTTACTAAAGAGTTTACCGCTAAAGACCAGTAATAATTGTATTTGAATGAAAATGTGGATTAGTAATTAAAATAATTGAATACAGGGTACACTAGTACTACAATAATAATACTTTTTACGTCTTTAGTCCTCCAACGCTTGCTAGGAACATTTGCGTTAGCATTGGCTGGTACATTATTACTACATAGCTCATGAACTCAGATAGCGTGAATATTGGGAGAGATGTTAATAGACTGCCATTAGCTGCTCCATAGGATGTTATTACTGCGAGAGGCATTACAGCTATACTAACCTTCATTGCATCAATAGTCTCTGCGCTTAGCGCTATTACTGAGGTCTGCATACCTACTTTTCCGAGAACTTTTATCATTTCAACTACTGCTCCCGCAACAATAAATGACACCAATACGATGAATACAGTTATGAGGACCGAAGCCAGCATCGTGGTACGTGAAACGCTAACCGATTGTTTAAATGCTATTATCTTAGAAATGGTATCTGCTAGTAGATCTAGTCCCTGGCCAGTCGCATAGCCTCCTATCAATATACCCTCTAGAGTTTCATACGCAAAGGATAGGAGTGGAGAAGCAAAACCAAGTGGAGTAAATATACCAGTTTCAGCACTACGGGCGATTACCGTTAGTGCACGCTTAGAATACCTTGAACGAGCACGTTCTGCTAGATCCGATAGAACTCTTACTGGGTCCTCTCCTAAACTCACTCTTTCGGCAAGGCGTCTAAGAATGGTTGGTAGTTCGGCTTCAGCTCTCTTAACATTAACCATATGTAGTGAGACCACTGCTGCCGCTGGCGAGGTAACTATTGCAAGTAATAGTGCTAGATCATTGACTAGGTTAGCACCTATATTGAAATATAATGCCAGCGCTACTGGTACTCCAGCAAGCATTGCAAGTATAGCTCTTCCCTTGGGAACGTATTCTCTAAGTATTCGCGGTATCATAAAGTACCATGGAAGAGAGATAACCGTTACCAATAGGACTGGTATGCCTCCTAGAACCAATACTATACGAAGTAATCCCATGGGCACAAATATGAGTAGAACAAATAATGTGGCTGCAATTAGTCCTAGAGTGCTTGTTACAATACTTGATATAAAGTCTATGCTATCAGCAATCTTAGTGACTTGTCTTTCAAGAGTCTTTAACTCTATATCTGATAAAAGTTCAGCTGTTTTCGTAATTCTACCAGTAGTCTCGTATTCTTCTAATAATACTCTAAGGGTATCAGCAAATTTGCGGTGAACACGTAGTGCTCTACGATAAACAGCTTCTGGTAATGTTACACCAGTGAACTGTGCCATTTTCTTTGCAATACTTATCTCGAAGGCTATTGCCTTTAGCCAGCTACGTTCAACGAATTCTAGTATTTTCTCGAAGGGGACGAGGGCTAAGTCAAGTATTCTCGCGATAACTGGAAAATATGGTAATTCTTCGTCTATACGGCTTGCACGGAACTTTACTGTAGCACTCATAGAGAAGTGTGTTAGGAATATTGCTAGTGCTGGTGCAAGCGCCATTATACCTATTATGAGTGTCGTTGTATAGAGGGGGAGATGTAGTTGGTGCGCAAAGTATAGTGCTACGTAGAGTCCTATGGGTGTAGCTAATATTGCCGCATAAGCCACGTTACCGAAGGTGGACATAACCTTTTCTATCGCTATCGGTACACCGTATTCCGCTGCCGTTCTCATAAGCCTTGTCTTTAGTGCTCCAGCAGCATATGCGTAGAAGTATATCGCGGTGAAACTGGCCGCCGCTATTAGTACGAGGCTTAGAATCGCCATGAGCACGCCTAGAGTAAGCATCATGAGAGTAAAGACTATGGGAAGGAGCAGTACCTCTGAGACTATTATTGTTTGGGGAATCTCTAGCTTCTCCTTAAATAATTTAAACTTAGGTACCTTTGCCAAGCCCGACCACCACTTGACTGTTTCCAGCCTTTATAACTACTCCCTCGGTGTTATAGGGTACGAGTGCCGCGAACCTTACCTCATCTCCTACTACTTGTTCAAATATTATCTTTTCTACTGGTTCTATACTGAGAGATGGTGGATTACCCTTGAGATATATTACTCCACTAACAATCCAGAATACATCATTTGTATCATTATCGCCATTGAGGTCAACCATTAAGGCGGTCTCATTTGCTAGATCTGTGTGTATATTAGCTACTGGTGGTGTTTGGAGACTTAAGGCTAAGTTCACGATGGTTAGGGATACAAGGACAGCTAATGCGATTACTACTGGAATTGCTATTACTATGTCAAGAGAGATTGCAACCAAGGATTCTCAACCCCAAGAGGTTATTTACCCATAGTATATAATACACGATAGGCTATCCATACTAAGCCAGCTATACCTCCCCCTATGAGTATACCGGGTATAATACTATATGCTCTCAACGGGTAAAGAGCATAGGATAAAGCGAGTATAATTATTCCTATTACGAATAAGTCTATGGGTTTTAGCTCTGGCTTCTTCTTACCCTCTTTTCGCCTCAGTATCTTTAGCTCCATTCCCCCCTCTTTCTTTTCGCCACGTGTAGCCACGTTCTACACCTGCACGAGTAAGGAGTAGTATATTATATTAACTAGTTGAAATACTATTTACCTTCACGTAGAACTTTTATTCCAGAGTAGTATAAATAGTTGTCCCAGGGGAGTAGAGAGGGAGAGAACAGTATGGCAGCAACCTATGTAGTATACCTTGTATATTCTGGTCTCACAATACTCTTCTCCTTCGCAGTAGGCTATGGCTTCAAGATCCTAAAAGACGCACCAGTAAACGCGCCATCACTAGTAATAGCTGGCATAGGTATGGGACTCGTAGTTCTCGGAATAGTAGCATACATAGATAAAATAATAAGTGGTATAACAGGATACATGAGACAACGTAAACTTAAGAAAATCCTAGGACCAGCTGAAGAGGAGGAACTATGATCCGGATAAGAAAAGCTGTAAGCTTTATAGGAACAATCGTGGTAGCGTTAGGTGCATTAATAGCTGCTACTGTAGCTGCAATCATAATAACAACCCTATTTAATGCCATGAGTACCCAACCCTACATTACGGCTGGCGATGCATACTATACCAATGCGACAAATTTTACACAACTACACGTACTATTCTACAATGTCGGTAAGGGAGGAGCATACTTCCAATACATGTACATTTATATTCCAACAAACATTAGCGGTACAATAAAGACAACTATAGCTAAAGTGCTCGTCACGGGAGAAGTCATAAACAATACAAGCGGCGCAGTAATAGGTTTTGCAAAATTTACACCAAGTATAGCAATCCAGCCTCAGGGAGTACTCGAAATGGTCATACAGGTAAACAATCTTAACGCCAATACAACAGCTACTAAGATCCTAGGTATAGCTGTATTTGATAAAGACTCGGTTGTCGTGACCTTTGACAAGATATAACCATAATATAGTATTGTGGATCCTAGCTTCTCGTTTCTCTAGTAGGAGGTTAAATATTAATAAATCCGCATAACAATATTTATGTATAAGTCGGCTAGGCTATACTAGAGAGTAGAAGAGGTGTTCAACAGAATGTCTTTTCTAAGAAAAAAGACTAGGCGTGGTATCACATTTATAGGTGCAGTTATAATAGCAGTAGCCTTCCTCATAGCCATAATGCTCGCAATTTCATGGATCCTAAGCTCTCAGAGAGCATACTTTACAAAACCCAACATGGTGACCGAGAAAGCTGAAGCCTATGGCGGAGGTAATACCCTTTGGCTAGAAATAAAGAACTATGGTATAAGTATCGCCACTTTAAAGGAAATATACGTTTATGATACTGAAGCAGGCAAATACTACATAGCATATCCTAATGGAACAATAATAGACCCGGCGAAGAGAACAGCTGTTGGTACGGCTGAGATAAAGCCTCTTTCAGCAAGCGAGGGCGAATACATATATGCAAAACTAATATTCAATGCAGGTGTATTGCAAGGAAACCTTATAACAGGTGTAGCAGTATTCGATAAATCCCTTGCACCATGGAAGCTCTACAGAATACATCCGCCAGTCACACAACCAGGGTATGCTGTCAACGCGTGGAGAGTCAAGCTCTTCATATTCAATCCATCAGATTTAACAATATTCACTGATAACGCAAGCCAGTTTCTAGCTGGAACAATAACAAAGAAACCAATAGCAGTAATAACAATAACAAAGAACACACCTTTTGCCGGACACTTCTTCAACTGGAGCTGTGGGCTAGCAAGAGCCTACGGATGGACCCCAGGAAGCGATGTTGTATTCAGTGATGCTTATCGGAACACCATACTACCATTCTATCGTTACTATTTCAATTGTACAAGTAAGGTAGCGGTGTTTATAGTGTATCTGAAGAATACTACACTTTTCCCCAGACAAACATATCCAATATACATGTGGTATGCCCCATATGTAGTAGGTGGTGGAACAGTAACGATAACAGATCACAGCAATTTATCAGTATACTATATGGCGGTTAACAATAGCTTCCAGGACTTCTTCCGACAACAACCAGCTTGGGACTATGATAATGGGTTAAGATCAAGGATCGCATGGATAAGAGACTATACAGCAAGCCAGCAAATGGATCCTATATACGACTATGAGGGTGAGGACGAAGATCTAAATGTAACCTCTTACGCGGACTGGCAATGGGATGGAAGCGATCATATCTACTGTACACAAGATCCAGCCGACGGAGACGTACAATGCTCCCTAACATATCTTAACATGACGGACGGCTTCTTCGAAAGATTTCAAGGAGGAGGCAACTGGTACTACTACAAGTATCCAGAAGGCTATACATGGCTATTTGAAGTAGCATTCAATATGACCCACAAACCACCACAAGCACCATTCAATCAAACCTATATAACAGCAATGACAACGGAGTTACACTACTTCTATGGTTGGTGGCTTGGAAGATGGTGGAGATATAGGGCATGGTATGGATGGGTCTCTAAGACTTTTGGTGCTACAGCAGCAAACTGGGCAATAATAATCTCTACAAGACGGCTTGACAATCTAGTTCCACCGGACTACTATGTTATGCAACTCAAGAATGTAGAAGGAATAATACTTATTAACACGAGTATAACAGTTTATTGGAGATCGCCGGACTATGCTTCAGAGACAAGTAGGCAGAACCTAGCCCTAACACCTAACTCGAGCGTGACGGTAACGGTATATAATGATACGACTACTGGTGTAGTAAGACTTATAGTTCAAACCGATATCCGGACCTATAACTTTGTATTGTATCCAAGTAATAGTAACTACGCTTTCAGAGTATTACTCATAAATACTACTGGCGGATACATAAAGTTGTTCGTAAACGCATGGACTGATGGAAGCGGCTACGGAGTATACTACGATGACTATGATTATCCCGCGCTTGGAAGAGAACTAATACCAAGCAGAACAGTTAGAGCATACTATATATGGCCTAGATACTTCGCAGTATGGTGGATAGCGTCAAAATGGAAAGACACTGATTCTACAATATGGGTTGGAAGAGAACTTGAAGCAACACTACAGACAAGAGACTTAACAAAACTAAACTTCAGCAAAATGCAGAGAATGGTATATAGCTTTACAAGTGGAGCAGACCTAGTCGGCACACAGTTCGTATGGATGGGTATAGCTAGTGAAGGAAACAGCATAGACGATGACGTAGGTAATCCACCACCACTCCAGTTCATAACAGCAGAAGCCAGCGGAGCCTATGGTGATGAACTAATAGAAGGAAACACTGTTACATTCATGGCAGTGGATACATGTTGGGATGATGACTATGGAACTAATTACTACTTAGTACAAGTAGATTGGGCTAGAGTAATAATAGGATTAGGATACATATGGTGGGAAGGCCCAGTACTAGACCAATGGCCCTGGACCTAAAGTTATCAGAAATCTTTTATCTTAGTCCTCTATCTTTTTCTCTTTATGACTAAGATTAATATTCCCGCTATAATTACTACAACCAGTATTAACCAATAGTTAAACTCACTACTCTTTATTGTCGTAGTAGTTATTGTAGATTTGTTAACTACTATTGTCGTGGTAGTATTCTGTACTTTTGTTATTATTTGCCCTCTACTCCTATGTACAATTATACTGAGGGTTCTCTCTGGTGTCTCAGAATATACTCTCTTCCCAGAAACCATTACTAACTTAAACGTGTATGTCCCGTTCTGCCATCCGTTTACTGGAATATAACGATACTTGTACTCTGCTCTACCCTGGGATAATACTGGTATAGTAGCTATAGTTACATTCTCTAAGAAACTCCCATTATAGTTCACTACCAATACTATGCTGACATTGTTAACTGGTTTATAGACATTTTTTACTACTCCTATCACTTCTGCAAACACTATATTGTTGTCCTTATAATATGGTAATATGTCAAAATAGTCAAACCATATAGTTGAAACCGTTAAAAACACTTTTTCTGTCTCGTTTTCTTCTATTACAACTTTTTCTTCAGCGAGTAATTCTCCAGCTAGAGTTGCTTTAACGATATATTTACCCGGCGGTAATGATATGTTAATGTAACCAGTCTTGTTTGTTACAACAGTATATTCACCTTTTGGAGTTATTCTAAGCACTCTTACCTCAGTAATAACATGATTCCCTTCTTTATCTACTGTCTCTACTACTAGCCTACCAGTAGGCCCTACTATTCTTATTGTTGTTCTCTGACCAGCTCCTGGTACAAGTATAACCTTACCCTCTACAGTCTTCATCATAATATTCGCGTAGACTTTTATCTCGTACTCGCCGGGTATAGCGTTGGGAAGCGCCTTAATCTTAATATATACTATCTTATGCTCTCCAGGCAACAAGGTTACATTTCGATGCGAAAATATTATTTCTATGAAGTCTGGTGCTTCGTATCCTAAACTCACGTTTACGGGCTTACTCGCTGTATTAATTACGGCTATGTATATGTCCCTTCCCTCAATAGTAGTATTGGGGGCTAGTACATACTCGTATTTGTAAAATGATCCAGTTATAGCTATTCTCGATGATTCAGATTCAGCATAACTTATCGAAAGAGATGTTAGTGAGACAAATACTGCAATAATCAATAATATTACAAATAGTAACCTGGTACTATAAACTGTGTTCACGATAAACACCAGAGATAAGATATCTATGTGGGGTGTGGGGATTTTTCCAGAGTAAAAAAGAAATTACTATTTAGGAGATTAGCCATTGATTATTTGATAGTAGATTGCACCCGTATACGTTCCTGGCATTAGACCGTTGCCTAGCTGAACCCATGAGTACAATGATAGGGTGGCACCTGATTCACTCGTAGGTCCGGGATCGCTTGAGTGACCTGGTATTGTTTGATAGATATCAGTTACTAGTAGTGAATCAGTTTCGTCTAATAAGTTGTCATCGTCTGTTATTAGCTGGAATTCACCATCATTTAGAGTACCATCTGTGTCAAGTAAAGCTGTATACCCAGTCGTCGTATTCCATTGTGGGTCAGCCTTTGTTTGAACCGCATAGTTTCCATTAGCTATTAGTGTTAAGTTGTATGGATTCTCTTGTGCCGGTGTAGCTGCTGCACCTGGATCAAGGTTTCCGAAGTCTATTGTTGTTACATCAATACTTATCTCACCGTACCATAGCATCGTTAATCCATACATTGAGGCCGTGTATGTGTTTCCACTGGAATCTGTTACTTCAACTATTATATCCCAGTCATCGGATGCGTCCGTATTTGCTTCATGGGCCACCTTACCTGGTATAAAGTGAAGCCACCAGTCGCCTTGTGTCGCCGTTAGGTCTGATGGAGCTTTGCTGCTAGCAGTATTTATACCCCAAGTGCTACCAGTAGGCCCTATTAGTTGCCAACCATTTGTTGGATCCCATTGATATGTGGCCCTTGTTGCTGGATCATCGGTTGCCGGCGGGGTACCTACAACCGTGTTATTTGTGTCATAGAATAGTATTACTTTTATCTGTGCAACATCTTGTAGGCTATTAGAGTCCGAAATAGTTATCTTTAGAGCATATTCCAGCTGTGGTGAAAGCGTTGTCGTTGTTGTTGTTTCATCACTTTCATATAATGCTATATTTATAGTCGGGGCGACATTATTTACTGTGTATTGTCCGGTAGCAGATGTTTCTGCACCATTAACATTTAGTATTGGTATTATTGATGCAAACAATAAAACTACTAACAATAACGCACTCTTACTTTTACCTATTCCCACAGCTAGCGCACCCCACTCCCATATAAAGAGATCATATATAAAAACTTTTATACAGTTATAACTGATAAAATAATTATTTAACATTATCTAATTTAACAGATTAATATACATAATAGAGAGTTAGTATTTCTAACTGTACACGAAAGCAACTGTAGTTTATTCTATTAAGATAACCTACACTAGTATACTAAAATATTAGATAAGACTAGTACATAGTCCTTAGTGCTTTTGTTCTTATAATGTATATTATTTCTAGTAGTTTTTCTCTTACTTTTTCTTCATTGCCTTCTTTTAGTGCCTCTACTATTTCTTTTCCTAGTGGAGGTATTCCTATAATTCTTGATATCTCGTCAAATAGTGTTTTTAGAAATGCGTCTACTGATTCGGAGCCCTTGAATTGTTCTTTTACTTGTCTATAGAATTCTATTGGTTCCTTGATCATGTATTCCACTAGTTCTTGTGGTTTCTCTATTTTACCTTGTGCTCTTAACCCAGATAATAGTACTACTAGCATTGATTCTGTATATGTTTTTGCAATTATCTGTTTTATTATGTTGTAGAGTTTATCTCTTATTTTTTCATCTATTCTTATTGATAGTTCCTCTATGTCGCGCTCGCCCGTATTCACCACCTCAATTATAATTATTCTCTCTTAGTGGTTAAAGGGTTGTGCTTAATACTTTGAGGTACTATTTAACCTTTCCTACTATGTCATAATATATTCCGAGTAAGCTTTTATATGCGGAACCTCGAAATAATGGATTATTTTCCCTTACTTTTACTATATACATTGTTTCCTCGTCGACTTCCAATAACATTTTATATATTTTGTCGGGATCTTGTATGCCCTTTCTTACTTGTTCTTCTATAAAGTTTTTCCATTCTATTATTTTTCTCTTAGCTCTTTCCAATATCTGTATTCCGGATTCTAGTGCTAGCCCGAAATGCGATACCGCTACTTTATCTGGTTTCTCTGCTATGATTTTATCTATGCTTTTTAATGCTAGTTCTGTTTTAAATGGTGGCGGGCTCACAGGATGCAATCTGCCATCATAGTACGTTGCTACAGCATCCCCAGTTACCGCTATGTTGTCTGGATGAACTATGTATACTACATGATGTGGTGCATGTCCTGGAGTATGAATCGCTTTAACAACTACTCCTCCTATATCTATGTTCTCGTAATCATCTATGCCTTTTACATACTCGCTACTTATAGGCTCCGGTCTTCCTTGTAGCTCAGCAACTTCCCTTCCCAAGACTCTTATTGCGGCATCCCATAGCTTTGAGGGATCTATTAAATGTTTAACACCTCTTGGGTGAACTAATATTCTCGTATTAGTCCCGATTCTCCTTACTAGTGATGTCGCTCCACCACCGTGATCTAAGTGTATATGTGTTAAAGCAATATACTTGAGTTCTTTAGGATCAATTATTTTCTCTAGCTCTGAGTAAAGCGTTTCTAAAGAACAGCGAGGACCAGTATCAATTAACAACGAGTAATCGTCTCCTACAACCAAGTACACCGCTATTTGCCTCTCATATCCTAGAGGCTTTACATCTATCTGATAAACATGACTACTTATTTTCATAACAAAACCCCTAGCCTATGTCCTTAGAGAACTATAATATTATATTATTAAATCTAACCCTAGAAGTTGTTTTTGTATATCATATGAAAACTTTGCAACATATGGTGGCCTTACTTTTAATTATCTAGTTCTCAAGTGAAAACTCGTCTGATTCCGTATTAATACTATCATATCTTGAGAGAATTACGTTTATTATTTCTTCTGATCCACCAAAAAATTCCTTTATAGCCTCCAATAACTCCTCTATACTATCCTTATCGACATTCTTACTACGTATGTGTTTCTCAAGCATAATCCATGTCAACTGTCCATAGTGTTTGATAATAACTTCTCTAACAATGTCGATAACTTCTTCTCCATCTCTCGTTATACGAATTCTATTTGCTGGAGGCTTCATTGAATTAGCACCTCTTATATCACGATCACTGGTAATAGTATAATTGCTCTACGATAAAATGTTATATAAATATAATCCACAAGAATCACGAGTGAAAGATAATATACAGTTTTTTCTAGTGTAAAAGTTTTCTATAAGTGGCGGAATAGTGTAGTTTCCAGTGGGGAACTAGTGATGCAGGCAAGATACTATATAGAGAGGTGTCCCACAGGGGTACCGGGATTCGACGAGATTACTCAGGGGGGATTCATACGAGGATCACTAGTACTACTAGCTGGTGCTCCAGGTACTGGTAAGTCTGCTTTTGCTGCCAGGTTTCTCTACGAGGGTGCTCTGAGATGGGGTGAGCCGGGAGTCTATGTTAGTTTTGCTGAAACAAAGAATAAGTTCTATGCATTTATGCGTAATTTTAACATGGACTTTGAAGAATTAGAGAAGAAGGGTTTGTTTAAGTTTCTACAATTACCAACAACTATTAGCCGCGAAGCTATATCGTCTTTTATGGAGATATTGTTTAATACCATTATCTCCATGAACGCTAAGAGACTGGTAATAGACTCAATAACCCCTATAGCACAAGTATTGGGACCTATTGAGACAAGAGCAACGCTACATAATGCACTCTACAATCTAGCCAACCTATATAATGTTACTATAATAATGATACAGGATATACCCATAGGGTCTAATAGGATAGGCTATGGTGTTGAGGAATTCATAGTTGACGCCGTAATAGTGTTGAACCTAGACTATACGAAGCCTGGAGCATATAGACGCTACATGAATATCCTGAAGTTTAGGGGAACATGGATATCGGATATAGCCATAGAATACAGTATTGTATCTGGTATAGGGTTTATACTACACCCACCAGTAACCTTTAGGAACATCTATGTTAACAGATCAAGAAGGCTTAGAACCTATATTAGAGGATTGGATGAACTCCTAGGAGGAGGACTAGTAAAGGGTTCATCAACACTAGTTGAGGGAGTAAGCGGTAGCGGTAAAACATTATTAACGCTAACAATAGCTGCTGAAAACGTACTACATGGTGAAAACGTATTCTATCTATCATTTGACGAGCCTTCAAGCCAGTTAAAGGAGACTTTAAAACTATTAGGTTATAACATAGAAGAACTTGAAAGAAAAGGATTGAAAATAATATGCATGGATCCCTACGATGTATCGCCTGGAAAACTTAGATGGTGGGTCCTGCAAAACCTAGTCTTTAAAGATACAAGGCTTGTCGGTCTCGTCGTCATCGATGGTTTATCAGCGCTTCAAAGAATATTTGATGAGAAGGAGTTCACTAGAACTATTGAGGAACTCGTAATGAATCTTAAAAATGAAAGTATTTCAACTATATTGAACTTATCTTTAAAGCATAGAGAAGATAGACCTAGCCTTGAGACCTTAGTGGACAACGTGATATTAATAGACCTTCGCTTTGAGGGTACTAAACTTGAGCGTAGAGCAATGCTACTAAAATCTAGAATGAATATTATTAAAGGCGAATGGCATAGACTTACTCTAGACGAAAGAGGTAGACCTACAATAGAACCCCTATAACTGGCTCACAAGACTTTTAGCAAATGATCTCAGAACATTATTTAATTGTATTAGATTATGTACTGGTACTACATACATAAATGGTAATTGATACTTCATTTTACCTGCTTCAATGATAATATTATTGTCTTTCACTATCTTATTGTATTCGCTTAGAAATAATTGTATTAGACTAATATAATGATTAGGGATTCGCGTATGACCTACACCGTGGAAGTACGTGAACATTGCTATATCCCACGCTTTTTCTTCCACACTATTAGTTTCTCTAACTTGCTCTAGGTCTACTGGAACAATCACAGGGGTTGTGTTTTTACTTGTTAGGATATAGTTGTCAGGTTTTGTATCACCCATTACTATGTTGTTAATATGTAGTTTTCCTAGAAGTCTTCCAGTTAATTTATAGGCTGTTTCCGTAGTCTTATCCATGTTTTTAGATAATTCTACTAGGGTTTTCCCCTCAATATACTCAAATACTGTTACAGCTGATATAGGGTCTACGACTACTATTCTTCGATGCGGGAACCCTTTTGACGAGAGGAGAATTGATGCATGGTATTCATTGTATTGTCTTTCCCACGAATTTACTATGAACTTCTTAGACAGTATTGATGCTATAGATGCTAGTACCCATTTTATACTACTAGGCGAAGTATACTGCTTCACTACTAGTCTCTTTTCTCCTACTCTATATATCTCGGTTGCATGAACTATACTTGTTCTTCCCTCTTTCTCTAATATACCGTATTTTTTCTCCAATAATTCACGCCAGTCTCCTAAGCCTAGGATTCCTTCTCTCATCTTGATCAATAAGTGGGGTTTTACGAGTTCAACTGGGAATCTCGTGTATTGAGTGAGAGTAGATCGTTCGTCCATTAAGAAGCTCGTTATGGACATTGCAATAGGAGATACCTTCTCCTTTATTCTCGGAATATATTTCTTATAGCTTGGCTCTGATAGAACTTTATCAGTCAATTTTACATGGTGATTATCTACTGGTTTCAGCCTACCTCCCGCTATTATAGACTGTATTATTTCACGGTGGGTTTCTCTTAGAACATTCTTAAATTTATTAAAGCTAATGTATTCTAATATTCTTGTTGTCAGCATCCCGAGTGAACCGTATAGTCTTATTCTAATAGATAATGCTTTTAATGGGAAGTACTCTATGGGGATGACGGCATAAGATAGGATTTTACCATAGCTTGCGAGGACGCTTATCTCCTCATCAATAATTCTTTTTCTCGTATCAATAACTGTTTTTGTTAGCATTTTGTTCTTATCGTATATTATGTTTAACGGGAAGAGCAGATATGATGTTATATAGCCGCCAACTATATCATAATATGCGTCACCTATTAGCAATGCTCTTGAAACAATTGCGACTGGTATACGTGTATTGTCTATTTCTATTATTGTCTTCTTTAACATGCTCGGGCCTTCACTAATAACTAGGGCTCCAAAATCTCTTCCCTCTAAGGATACTAGTGCCAGAGCAGTAATTTTTTCCCCTAAAACATCCTTGAAATACTCTAGTACTTTCCGTCGCATAGACACCACGCTACTATGGTCTCTATGCTTTTAGCCTACACGGTTTAAGTCTATTCTTATACCGCTCCCAAACCCCTTTACCGCTATGTGAAGCCTCCCCCTAGACTCATAGTATTCTGAATCTATGTAATAGTACTCATAGAGTCTCGAACCATTAATGTTTACTTCTTCTACTCCACCTATGTTTTCCCTAACAACTCTTATCTTAGTATAATTGCTTATATTGATTCTCGAATAAGATATCGAAGTATATGATTCTAGTTCAAATGATATTTCACCAGTATAGTTTAATCTAGAGTAATCCATATAGGATTCCATTAATGATTCTTCTAGTCTCACTACAATAGCATTTATTAGACTATTATTTGCTATGAATTCCACTATACTTCCAGTAAACCTTGCCTCAATATAATTACATCTCATGTTATTTAATGATACTAGAATGTATGATAACTTACTATCTAGTCCCAAGTAATCTATTTCCTCGGGCAACAGTATCTCAACAAAATATCCTATTACAATCATTGTCTTCACGCCATCTTCATCGTAGAGCATGTATTCAGAGGGTATGTTTGCTAACGCCGTTAACTTCACCTCTATTCCACTATTATTGTTACTATATGATGTTATTTTTACAATAGAACTCCTAAACTTGAATGCTATACGTGTAGTATTTAGTGAAAACTTTGTTGTCGCATTGGATTTCACGAGTATGTTTTCAAGTATTGTATTGTATATTGTTTTTACTAGGCTCTTGTATCCAGTCTCTCCTCGGGGGTTGTAGGCTTGCATAACTATTAATGGGTATATGAGACCTATTACCAGTATTACTACTAGTATTGATCCTATGAGTAGTTGTTTTCTCAATTATTACACCATAAGTATCCCTAAGATTATTAGACCCAATACTATTATTGTTATGAGGAAAGAAGCAATAACACTACCTAATTTTACCGCATAGGCTTTCACGTATGCATTAACGATAATACAAGACTTTAACACTAATGATACTATAGACGCTATAATCAATGTTATAGCTGAAGATACTATATCTAAGGGCAACGCTACTAGACCAGCAACAATGATTACTGAATCAGCTATCCAAGAATAGCTCACAATAACTATGTCCTCTATTATACTATGTTTAACACCTTGTAAACGCATACTTGAATTAAAGAGTAGAGTAAAGGCAAGCATTATCAATAGATCTGCTATTACTCCTAGTGAAACTCCCCAAACGTTAACATATCCCGCATAGTATGTTAGGAAGGAGTATTGGGGGAACATTGTTACGAGCATTTTAAGTGTTTTAAACATTATTATTCCGGATACAACCTGGTATTTCGCTATACTAAACAATATTATCGTAATTAACCCCAATACTATGTTCGGTGTCTTCTCAAATATTCGCCTACTTACAAGTTCTTTTGGTGATACTATTATGAGTGATAGAGAACCTATGTATCCTCCGATAACTCTAACCAGTAGTCCGTATTGCACTACAGACACTCCAATAGTATAAGGCCCTCTTATCCTTAATTAACTCCTAGCTTCATGGAGACAACGCATTATGTCGTATAAGATCTTCTTGGAAACGGTTACAGGATCTAATTGATGACTCCTAACTCTCATTACTAGTTCTAGGATTTCTCTATCACTTGACAATTTCTCCTCGAGTAATTGTTCGAACCGCGCTTTTAAGAGCATGTCTAGTTCTAGTAACCTTCGCTTCTCTCTACGTTTACCCAAGAGGTTCTTGTCTTTTAGGAACGCGTAATGTTTCTTTATTGTATCTAATAGTTCCTTTACACCTCTATTCATTACAGCTGCTGTTTTATGTATTGGGGGCTTCCATCCACCCTCTCTTATAATGTTTTCTAACGCGAATCTTACTTGGTTGTAAGTTGTTTCTGCTTCTGGTCTATCAGCTTTATTGACAACGTATATGTCTCCTATCTCCATTAAACCTGCTTTAAGCATCTGTATTTCGTCGCCTGCACCAGGTATTATTGTAACTATTACTGTGTCTGCTACATTCATTATCTGGACGTCGCTTTGTCCAGCTCCAACAGTCTCTATTATAACGTAATCGTATCCAGCTGCATCAAGTATTTCGAGTGAGAGAAGTGCCCTCCACGGTAGTACTCCTTCTCTTCTAGCAGGCATGCTACGCATAAATACTCCTTCATCAAGATATCGTTGCATTCGTATACGGTCTCCTAGTAGGCTTCCACCACTTAGAGGACTTGATGGGTCTATTGCTATTATCCCTATTCTCTTATCCTCTCTCCTCAAAAGCTTGACTAGCCTTGATATTAGAGTGCTTTTTCCCGCACCAGGCATACCAGTTACTCCAATAACATGTGCTCTCAGCGTATTGGGCCAGATTATACTTGCTATGGGTTCGAAGTTTTCTATTGATTCCTCTATTAATGTTATCAGCTTAGCTATTGCTTGTTTTTCTCCCTTTAATGCTTGTTCCGCAAGGTCTACGAGATATTGTTCGCTTGTTTTCTCCACTATCTATCAACTCTTCATTAGAAGATCGGAGAGCTTCCTTACAGCATTCTTGTACAGGGATATACTCTTCGTAGTGCTTGGATCCACTTTATACATTCTTGCAAGATATACCGAGGCTAGTCCACCAACAATTGTACCATATATTAATTTCTGGAAATACCCGTTACCATTAAGTCTTAGTATTTTTGTTGGAAGACCGAGTTGTTTATAATAGTTTTCTGCAAAGTTCATGAGAACTTCTAAGGCCTCATCATCTATATCGTGTACTATTAGTGCTCCCCAGGGATATCTACCATTCCTCTCCCATCCTACAATATCGTTATGACCCCACTCCGGTATGATTTCTACTTTGACTGGTACCTTAGAGTTCTCGTTGAACTCGTTCTTGAGTCTCCAGCCTAAGCCCCAGTACTTGTTGGGGACAACAATTATTGGGATGCGATCATAGAGGTCCTCGGCTATAATTTTAGCGTCCTCAACAATATTATTCATGTTCTGTCGAAGGAATAATACTAGGTCTTCTACTTCTTTGCGGGAGACAAGTGTTAGATTCGATGAATCAAGTACTCCTAGAGCTGCCGTTAACATTTCAGGTAGGGCTGTACGAGGTAGGAGATTTTCCGATACCTTTACGTATGGTATGTTTTCTTCTTCAGCCTTCTCGAGTAACATGCCGTTAGAAGCTATTACAACGATATTTAAGTCACGTTTCAATGCTTTATTAAAACATGAAATCGTTTCAATAGTATTACCTGAGTAGCTGACAATAAAGACGAGATCCCTCTCATCTAGGAACAAGGGTAGCTCATAGTCTTTAACCACAAGTACAGGGGGAAAGCCTGGCTTACGGAACGCGAGCATTGAAACATAATCTCCAACTACTCCGCTTCCACCCATACCACAAAATACTATTGACCTGGGCTTCAAGTGTAGGCTTACCTTACCCCAAGACTCCAACATGTTACGGAACATATCTGGCCAACGTAGGTAGAGGTCTTCCATGCGATCACCACTATTCAGTCCTAGCTATTATAACCTGGTTTTTAAAGTATAGTCCCAGAATACTAGTAAATAGACCTATAGTAGAGTTTACCTTTGGCCTAGTGGTTTTCTAATACCACTATGCCGGACGCCTATATTCTTAAGCCCTACCAGTCTACTATAATGCTATAGTCTCCTTAAAGTCTACGAGGGGATAAGGTATTGAAGACCATAGACCTTCTTCCAACAATACTACTGCTACTATTGATATTATCACTAGTACCAGGTATACTATTTCAGCAACCACTTATAGCGAGATCTCAGGACGAGCCGCTTTATATAGCCTTTGTATGGCACTTCCATCAACCGTGGTATAAGAATCCGTGGAATGAGAGTCAGAGCCTCCTGCCCTGGGCTAGGCTTCACGCTATGAAGAGCTATTACCACATGGTCAAGCTCATAGCAGATTATGGTGGAAGAGTTAAGGTTACCTTCAACATAGTGGGCTCACTGATAAAACAATTAGTTGACTATGCATCAGGTAACACTACTGACCCCTACTGGGATATCTCGCGTACGAATGCCTCTCAGCTTACCATTGATCAGAAGGTATTCATCCTACAACGCTTTTTTGATGCAAACTGGGATAGACAGATATCTCAGTGGCCCCGATACAAATACCTACTTGACACTAGGAACAATTTGCTTGATCAGAACAATAACAATTATACGGCTATTGTAGACGACTTTACTGTAGATGACTACCGAGACCTACAAGTATTATTCAACCTAGTATGGTTTAACAAAGAGATACTATACAACGACCCTGACCTAAGGCCTCTGTGGGAGAAAGCTGTTAGGAGCAATTATTCAAGCACACCACTATATAATTATACTGAGTGGCAAATAGTATTAGACAAGATAAAATACTATATTAACGCTACAATAGATATCTGGAAAACAGTTGACACCAACAACTGGTCTGAATTCATAACAACACCGGGTTTCCATCCAATAGCACCACTCCTAATAAACACCAGTAATGCTCTGAGAAGAACACCTAGAGCGATAATACCTTATCCATACTTCTCTCACCCTGAAGACCTTGAAGCTCACATAAATATATCGATAAATCAATACTCTTATCTTCTAGGACATAAGCCAACGGGTATGTGGCCAGCTGAAGAAGCTGTTTGCGACGAGCTATTACCAATAATAGCAGCTAAAGGCTTCAACCACCTCATAACAGATCAGAGCATACTCAAAGCATATCTCGGGGGAAGGAATCCCAGTGCTCAAGAACTCTATGCTGCCTGGTACAGATACGTGCGGAACGGTACTAGTCTGGCTAAAGTATACGTATTCTTCCGCGACATAGGGTTCTCTAACCTAATAAGTTTTGACTACGATGACTGGCTGGATCAGTACGGCTATAATAGCACTAATCCCGCAAATAATATAAGTGATTGGGAATACTATAAGGGAGCTGCTCAAGACCTTGTCGATAAGCTCTACAATATCTATAAGACCTATGGTGGAGGCCACCTAGTAGTAATTGCCTTAGATGGAGAGAATCCTTGGGAATGGTACTGGGATGATGGATGGGTATTCTTAAACTGGACCTATCATCTAATAGACATAAATGCAAGCCTTGAAGCAGTAAGCTTACAAGACTATGTAAACTTAGTGCAGCAGGGATCAGGCTATAGCTATGAGCTTGGCTACTTGCCAACTGGTTCGTGGATAGACGATGATAGTGATGGTATAGGAGACCTCATGCGATGGATAGGAGAATGGGAAGAAAACGCAGCATGGAGTCTTTTACGTAAAACAAGAGAAGACCTAGGAACCCTTGATCCCGATAAGACGTTAACGAAGGCATGGTGGTACATGTATGCTGCAGAAGGTAGCGACTGGTTCTGGTGGTATGGAAGAGACCAGGAAGTACCCGGTGAGGAGAATTTTGACAACTTGTTTAGAGAATACATTGAATTCATCTACAGTGAGCTAGGATTATCGCCTCCAACTGATCCGTGGCCCGCGGATCAACCAATACATTATAGGAGCCAGACACAAGTACAATGGGTTGGAAGAGAGAATGAAGCTATCTATGTATTTAATGGAACCGATATCAATTTCACAGTAGAGGTATATGGCAATACTTCTACTAATACAACTGCCGATCCAGGCCAATTACCGGGTATCCGTCTAATAATACATT
The DNA here is from genome assembly GCA_027030065.1 of Desulfurococcales archaeon. Lineage (GTDB taxonomy): Archaea > Thermoproteota > Thermoprotei_A > Sulfolobales > WANQ01 > JALWGO01. The sequence goes on from JALVFK010000109.1 coordinate 51,013, forward strand.
GGAGCCCCGTAGATGAGTGGGGTGGGAGATGGAAAGAGCCCCACTATGCTCTAATGGACTATTTAGGCGATTCGGGCAATAATGACGTATATAATTACACGTTTAAAGACCTGCCTTCGGGTAAGTATGAGGTAGTGATCATAGCTAATGCCGGCTACAACCAGGATCATGCTTGGAGCGACGCTTATTCTACTACATGGTCTATTATAGGTAATTATCGCATAGAAATACTACCCACTACAAGTGCATCAATAACTAATGCTAGTATTCTCGGCGCTAAGATTCTTTGGGATTACGGTTTAACTAATGGATACTATGATGTAGCATCAGCCAATATACTAAATACTAGTACACGCGATATAGTAGATGTTATCGTAAAAGTATATGCCCCCGGAGAAGACCCCAACTCTATATACGCAATACTACATTGGGGTAAAGTTAGTACCTGGGGAGGAACATGGTGGCCCATAAACGACTACGTCGGCGAATACCTCTACAGTGATAGTCAGGGATACCATTACTACAAGATACCAGTAAACATACCTAAAACCGGAGCATATGAAGCAGTAGTACATGTAGTAGCCTCAAACGATTACTGGGCTAACTGGAATGGAGCGAATATGAAGATAAACGTTACAAGCCCCGTGCTCGTAGTATTCAATGCTACTACACCGAGTACAACGCCAACGGGATCTGCTGTATTTGTTGCACCCAATATAGCTAACTGGAGTAGTGCTGGATTACTGCTTACAGCTAATAGTGAGTTCACGGACGTAGACTTATTCTCAAAGACATATGATATACAAGTCAATACCGTACCTAATCCGATACCTGAGCCCGGGTTCACAGTGTTGATAGTAGCTGTCTTAACTCTAGCATTGATAGTATTATTGAACCGTAGGAGGATCTTGTATGCACTAATACTATTGCTGTTGATAGCATCAATTGCCTCTATGATACCTAGCATATCTCAATACGAGATAAAGATAGACGGCTACCTTTATGACTGGGTTGACGACTGGATAGTGGGGACAAGTACGCCTAACGTTACAGGAGGTAATGGAGCCAATATAGCGAAGGCGTGGGTGACGTGGAATGAAACTCACCTATTAATAGCATTGAAGACGGATAATAATGAGAGCTGGAATGTTGCCTACGGTATAGCGATAGACTATGATTCAACCGACTACTCGGGATATAATGGTACGAGTGATGCATGGGGACGAGCAATAGGATTCTCTAATGCAACAATATTCCCAGACATCATGGTTTATGCTTGGTGGCAAAGCGGCAATAATACTATAACAGCAGCCGATATAGCATTATGGAATGGATCAACATGGATTTACCGAGACTTCTCAAACTTCAACGACAATAACCCAATCTTACCTGGATCCAAGATAGCGTGGACTGGTGGAGAAAATGGTTTACAAACACTAGAGTTATCGTTAAACTGGACCGCTATCACGGGACAAAACTTTACATCAATGATAGGGAAGACACTGCATATAATATTCTTCGTTGCTGGAGACTCTGGGAGCTCTGCTATAGTGAAACTACCATACGAGGACAGTATAAGAAACACGTTAACCTCCTGGAGAAGGGGAATCCATCTACCAGTAGGACTACACGTAGAATACAAGTATACTAGAGGATCATGGAGCACTGTTGAGGGAACAACAAGTGGTACAACATGTGTTGACATAGCCAACCGCATAGTCGACGTATATGATCCGGGAAACGGCATGCTAATACTAAACGATACAGTTGACTGTTGGGAAGGCTAATTGATGAGAACAAAGTTTTTAACAAAACCTTTCTTTCTCCTTACCTATATATTATAGAAGGAGGAAGCCATCACTATCAACCCCGTCTCTATAGCTGCTGCAACAACGAGCAGAATGAATACTAGTAACAATATAGTTGCTTGCTGCTTCAACCTCTTTTTATACTCCTCCATGGAGATCTTCTTAAACACTTTAAGCCACGTTGATACACCGAAATCTATTCCCGTACTAGCTGCAAGTATTACTGCTGGAACCTCTAATACACCATGAGGCAACATGGCTGCGACAGAGAATACTGCTGGAATACCTGTTGTAGCCTCAAAGTATACGACTAGAGCTGATACCCCCGCCCCGTTAACCAACATTATTATAACTGGTGCTACAACTGTTATACCGAGACCATAGGATAAGGGGAAGGCTATGAATAGGTTATGTTGTAGAATATAGAGGTATACTTCTAGAGCCCCCATAGACAATATCTCGTTGACATCACCGAACTCGTTCATTACTTGTTGCGCCATATCCTCCCATACTATTACTCCAACAACAATACCCGCGGCAAAGGCTATTGTGCTTACAAGTATATAGTATCTTATCCTCCACAATCCCTCTAATAGTATCCTAAAATAGCTCATTAGGATTCACCAACTGTTTCCAATCAAACCTATTATTTCTCCCGCCGGAAAAATCTATTGTAGACGGTGTAGGAGATGAGTATAAACGATTATGAGGGTGTAGTAGTTATAGGTGCTGGTCCCGCTGGTAGCGCTCTCGCATATCTTGCTAGACAGTACCTTAACACTAACACAATAGTATATGAGGCTTTAAGGAGACCCGGTCTCAAGGCTTGTGGATGGGGTCTTCTCCGAAGCGTTGAAGACTATATTGGCCCCATCCCTATGGAAACAGTTTTGAACAATATCAAGGGTTTTAGGATATATGTTGACGATAAACTAGTAGTAGACTATGGGTCTAAGAGAACTATAGCATATATGGTTGATAGACCCCTACTAATGGAGAATCTATTAGAACATAGTAATGCAGAGGTATTATTAGGGCATAGAATTAGTGTAAGAGAAGCCATAAGGATTCATCAGAACTATTTACCAGTAATAGCTACTGGTTTCCAATGGAGACCTAGAAATAGGAGACTTATACTTGGAATAGAATATAGAGTTGAAAACGCCCACATAGATGAGCCGGATCTCATGGAGGTATGGACTTGGTCGGGTATCGTGGGGTATCTATGGGTTTTCCCTTTCAATAGTAGAGAGGCACATATAGGTATCGGTGGTACGCTCTCCTACGCTGAGTTGAGGAAACTATTAGACGAGTTTATTAGAAGGGACAAGAGATTCGAGAATACTCGTATCGTTGATAGACTTTCCGGCTACGTCACGGTAAGTGGACTAGACAAAAAATTCCTAGACTTTAGCATCCCGGTTATCGGTGAAGCAATGGGAGCAGTCCTACCATTAACTGGTGAAGGAATGAGGCCTTCTATGATTTCTGCTTGGAGCCTCGTTAAGGCATTGAAACACGGGGATTGGAGGAGGTATACTAGAGTATTTGAAAAGACCGGTTTAACTAAAAGCATTGAACTACAGTATAGGATACTACGACATATTGAGAATCGTGGAGCACGCTTAAACGTAGATAAGCTTAGAAGTCTTGTAAGGGATTGTGAGTGGCTCGTCTACGAGTTGGCCTTTGGTAAAATGAATACATGGACTGTTCTAAGAGCTTTACCCTGTGGGTTGAAGAAGGCTTTGATTATAGCTTCGCTTATAAGACGGTATAGTGGTTAGTGTTCTAAAAAGTTGTATTATAGGGTGGAAAATCTATTAGGATTAGAGTGGTATGTTTCCATGTTTCTTGGGAGGTACTCTTACTCTAACCTCGCGTTTAGTTAGCAGTAGTTCTAATGCCTTTATTAGCTTGGGTCTAGTCTCATTTGGCTCTATTACATCGTCAATGTATCCCCTAGAAGCAGCTACATAGGGGTTAGCGAGTTTCTCACGGTATTCCTTAGCGAGTTTCTCTAGGAGTTCTTGCCTCTCCTCTGGTGTCTTGGCTTGTGCTAATTGTTTACGGAATATTATTTCAGCCGCTCCCTCAGCACCCATTACCGCTATTTCAGCTGTTGGCCATGCTACGACATAGTCTGCTCCGAGGTGTCTACTACTCATAGCGATATAGGCTCCACCATATGCTTTCCTCACAATTACTGTTAGCTTTGGTACAGTTGCCTCACTATAGGCGTAGAGGACTTTTGCACCATGCCTAATTATCCCACCGTGTTCCTGGCGTGTACCGGGTAGGTATCCAGGAACATCTACGAATGTTACGAGGGGTATATTGAAGGCATCACAGAATCTTACGAATCTTGCAATCTTGTCGGATGAATCTATGTCTAATACTCCTGCCATGTATGCAGGGTTGTTTGCAATTACTCCTACTACATGGCCGTTTAATCTTGCGAACCCTACTATTGCGTTCTTAGCCCACATTGAATGTACTTCAAAGAATGTGTCTTTGTCTACTACACGGTTTATTATATCATACATATTGTAGGGCTTGTTAGGGTCTGATGGGACAATGTTGTCTAACTCGTAGTCTCTTCTCTCCGGATCATCACCAGTATCTATTCTTGGCGGATCCTCCATGTTATTGCTCGGCAGATAGCTTAGCAGCTTCTTTATGAGTTCTATGGCGTGTTTATCGTCTTCTGCTAGGAAGTGAGCCATACCACTCTTTGTTGCATGTACCTCTGCTCCACCTAGCTGGAAGTGATCTACTTCCTCACCGATAGCTGCTTTTACTACTTTTGGCCCTGTTATGTACATGTAGCTTGTCTTCTTAACCATTATTATGAAGTCCATGAGGGCTGGCGAGTATACGGCTCCACCAGCACATGGTCCCATTATTGCTGTTATCTGAGGGATAACTCCAGAAGCCATAACGTTCATGTAGAATATATCGCCATAGCCTTTAAGGGAGTCTACACCTTCTTGTATACGTGCTCCACCTGAATCGTTTAGGAATATTACTGGGACACCCACGCTCAATGCTGTTTTCAATGCCTTCACTATTTTTGCCGCATGCATTTCTCCTAGAGAACCACCCATAAAGGTGAAGTCCTGGGCTATTACGAATACTTTCCTCCCATTAACCTTTGCAAAGCCTGTTACAACACCGTCTCCTAAAGCCTTCTTCTTATCCATTCCGAACTCGGTTGCACGGTGAGTAACAAACATGTCTATTTCAACGAAGGTTCCGGGATCTACTAGTAAATCTATTCTTTCTCGTGCGGTAAGCTTGCCCTTTTTGTGTTGTTTCTCTATTGCTTCGGGTCCTCCTCCTAGCTTAGCTTTTTCTCTCATTTCTCTTAGTTTTTGTATCTCGGGTCTAACACTCAAGATCCCACACCATATAGTAGAAAACCTACACTATTTTAAGTTAGGTGTACGGAGAGACTATCAGCTCTACTAGCATTTAAGCAAAACGGTGAGCCCGGTTTGAGGGATTCTACGTGGCTTAGAATAGCCTTAATGCTATGGGTTATAGCATTGATAGTCTTATCTAGAATTAGCTTAGAACCCGGAGTCTACGATGCACTAAGGATATTTCTCATAGGGCTTGGTGCTGTGCTTTTAGCATATATGGCTAGGCTCCACAAGGCCATTAGTCTAGGGCTCCTAGGATACCTTCTAATAGCGTCTTTTATCGCATATAGTATTAGCTCACCTGGGACAAGACTATCATATACTACTTCTATAATCCTACTCATACCCGTCGTCGCAGTAGCTATTTATGCATGGATTAAGCGCCCGAAACCCTAGGATCTCTCTATTACATTAGATTTCCCTTAACCTTATATACCTCTGCATTGCACTAAGTTTTTGTAAAATTCAAGTGATAATGTTACTTAAAGAGCTAGCTGAGAGATCTCTCAATTAAAACTATTCGTGGTGGGCTACACGTTGGCTATTGAGACAATATTAGCTCAAACATTCCAGGAAGTTGCTAAGGTGCCACGTTCAGCAGAAATTGAAGCCGGAATAGTTCTCGCAGTACTAGGGTTTACAATGACCTTCGTAATACTATCAATACTTACCGTTAGCATAAAGCTGATGTCCGTAGCGGTTACAAAATATGTTAAATGGAAAGAATCCCGGAAGAAACCAGTAGAAGCTGTTGAAGCCGCCGCAGAAGTACCAACTGCTCCAGCACCAACACCAGTAGCCCCCGCTGCTCCACCAGCAGAACTAGAGGTTCCACCAGAGATCATTGCAGCCGCTATTGCAGGTGTAAGAGCCTATATGGAGGAGAAGATAGGTAAGCGTAAGCGTAGGGAGAGGATAGCTCCTGTAAACTACTGGGTTCTCGCCTGGAGACTAGAATCAGGTTTCAATTTAAATGATCTAGACTATCTTGCTTGGAATAAATCCCGTAAGCCTAGGTGGTAGCTATGAGTAGGCAATATGTTGTCCGAGTCATGGGAAAAGAATACAATGTGAGTGTTGAAGAAGTTTCCCCAGGCAAGTTTAAGGTAAAAGTAGACGGCTATGAACTAGAAGTAGAATCACCTATAGCAGCAGGTGTAACTACTGTAGCCAAACCAGCAACCTCTGCCCCTACTCCCACCGAGACCAAGCCTCCCGAGAAACCAGAACGCAGAGAGGAAAAACCAGCACCAACAGCCCAGCCAACTACTCCAGCACCCGCACCAACGCCAGCTGCAAAGCCTACAGCACCTACACCAGCTGGGGGAGCTGTTGTAGAGGCACCTGTTCCAGGAAAGATTCTGAAAGTTCTCGTACAGCCAGGCCAGAAGGTGACTAAGAGAACAGTCATAATAACACTTGAGTCAATGAAAATGGAGCTCGAAATATATCCGCCAAAAGATGGTGTTGTTAAGGAAATTAGGGTAAAGCCCGGCGACTTCGTGAATACTGGTGATGTATTAGCTATAATAGAGTAACAGTAGAGGTGACTTAAATGCTAGACATGCTTGCTGACTCAATAGTGAAGTTCTTCCTACATACTGGCATATTCAACTTCGACGTCTATCAATTACTGTTCTTAGCAATAGGCATTGTACTAATATATCTCGCTGTAGTGAAGAGGATAGAACCACTATTACTAACTGGTATTGGAACTGGCATGGTTTTAGCAAATATACCGATGGCTGGACTAGCTTCTCCACCTGCAACGCTTTTCCAGACAAATACTACTGGTCTAGCTGGTATCACATTAAATGACCTCGTTAATGGTGGTGCGGGCCCATTATTCATATTATACTATATATTTATCCAGACAGAGCTAGTGCCATTATTCATATTCCTTGGTCTTGGAGCACTAACAGATTTCAGACCACTGATAGCACAACCCTATACATTCATATTAGGTGCTGCCGCTCAGCTAGGAGTATTTGTTGCAATGCTTGGAACACTATTCCTCGGCTTCCATTTAAACGAGGCTGCAAGCATCGGTATTATAGGCGGTGCTGATGGACCAACAACAATCTATACTACTATTAAGTTAGCACCATATATTCTCGGTCCAACGGCTTTGGCCGCGTATACGTATATGTCGCTTGTACCAATAATACAACCACCTATCATACGCCTGTTACCTAAGAAGCATAGAGCTGTTAAGATGAAGCCGCCGAGACAAGTACACCCATTAGAAGCGTTGATGTTCCCGATACTATTAATGGTTGTTGCAACAATATTTGTCCCCAAAGCAACTCCATTGATAGGAATGCTTGCTTTAGGAAACTTGTTTAGAGAGAGCGGTATAACAGAAGTTGTTGAGAGACTATCTAAGACAGCTGCAAACGAGTTCATGAACATCCTAACAATACTATTAACTATAACCGTCGGGTCAACGATGAGTATGGATATGGTGCGCTTCTTCTCAAAGCAAATGGGTATAACAATACACGAGTTCTTAATAAAGTTCGCAATAATATTCGTATGGGGCCTGCTAGCCTTTGCTTTCTCAACCATTGGTGGAGTAATATTCGGCGAGATAATGTACTTTGCAACTAAGGGTAAAGTCAACCCGATTATAGGTGCTGCTGGAGTATCAGCTGTCCCAATGTCAGCTAGAGTCTGTCAGAGAGAAGCACAGAGAATCGATCCAACAAACTTTATATTAATGAACGCTATGGGCCCCAACGTAGCAGGTGTTATTGGAACGGCGACAGCTGCTGGTATATACATTGACTTCGTGCAGAGATTTTATGGTTGGACTTAGCATTTAATAGTTTTTTAATAGTAACTTATTTTTCTAAATCTCTTTCTATGACTACGGATTACATGGTTTAACTCTCTTAGCCTCATAACTGTTACCACTACTAATCTACTATGTCTTTGAATATAGACTACGCCTACACCAGTATCAAGCGATACCGCTATCAACCTATTAGTCCACGTGTCAAACCATACTTCGTCTGGATGTTCTAAGGCTTCTAGTACTTCTTCTTCACTAATATTCCGCTCATCTAATCTCTTCCTAGCATGACTAGTATATTCTATTACTAATGGATACATAGCAGTGGCCCGTCTCATGTTTTAATAGTTTTTGAGAGGTATATTTCTATACCTCTATTAACACCGTTAATTAATAGGTGATACAGTATAATTAGAGTAGTCTACGCAATAAAAGTCCATAGAAGCGGACTTGAACTATTATATAGTAAGGGTTTTGAAGTCATAGTATACGATAAGTCGAAGCCGTTAGAGGAGTGGTTATGCGAGAATCTTAAGGGAGCTAGAGTACTAGTAGTAGCACCCTTCCACCGTATTGGAGGAGACATACTGGATTGCGGAAACATAGAACTACTAGTAGTACATGGTAGTGGCTATGAAAACATTGATTTAAACGAGTGTTCTAAAAGAGGTATCTGTGTTGTAAATACCCCAGATGCTATTGCTGAATCAGTAGCTGAGCACGCATTAGGGCTAACACTGTCTCTACTAAGAAATATTACTTACGGAGACCGCTTTATTAGGAAAGGCCTTTGGGGCTCAGGGCCAGCTCCTAGACCACTTATAGGTACTACTCTTAAAGGAAAGACTATTGGCGTTATAGGATTAGGGCGTATTGGGTCAAGTATTGCAAAGCTTTTCCGCAGCCTAGGTAATCGCGTCATATATTGGAGTCGTAGGAGGAAACCCGAAGTAGAGCACGCCTTAGACATAGAGTATAGAGACCTCTACGAATTGCTGGGAGAAGCAGATATAGTCATAGTTTCCCTCGCATTAAATAAAGAAACGATAGGGTTTATGGATTACGCGAAGCTATCAAAGATGAAGAAGAATAGCATTTTAGTGAATATTAGTCGTGGGAAAATAGTAGTCGAAAAAGATCTAGTGAAGGCTCTCAGAGAGGGAATAATAGCTGGAGCTGCTCTCGATGTTTTCGAGGAAGAACCCATTAGAGAGGATAACCCATTGACGAAATTCGATAACGTAGTGTTAACCCCCCATATAGCAGGTTATACTTGGGAGGCTATGATTGAAACTAGTAGAATGGCTGCCCAAACAATAATAGATTACTTCAACGGAAAGATACCCTATAATGCTCTAAACATTGAGGTATGTAGGAGGAATATTGAGAAAGAGTAAAATAGCTGTACTACATAGTTATTGGTCTGCTGATCCACCTTGAATCTTCCTAAGCGAGAACCAATACTATTAGAGAACACGCTCATATTGAATCCAGGAGAATCTCCTAGAAGAGCAAATATCTATATTGAAGAAGACCGTATAACTGGTTTAGGCAGTGAATCCTACCCCAAGCATGGCGTAGTAGTAGATGCTAGTAAATACACGGTAACACCAGGTCTTTACGCTTCACATACCCACCTAGGATTATATCCAGTCTCCAGGATTATTGGAGAATGGAATCACCTTGATGAGTGGGCTGAAAAAATAGCGTGGAAATGGGAACCCCATCTAAGTCCCGAGGACTCGCGGAACGCGACTATAATGGCTGTCTATGATTACTTGTCTAGGGGTATTGTTGGAGTAGCTGACATGCACTTTAATATGAATGTAGTAGCAGAAGTAGTCTATTATGCTGGTATTAGGGGTAACCTGAGTGTTGCGATAATGAATAAGGGATTCTACGATAATGAGTGGAAAGCACTTAAGGATAACTTAGAGCTCGCCTCAAAATGGCATGAAAAAGACAATGGGAGAATAATTGTTAGCCTAGGCCCCTGTACTATCCGCTTGGTTTCTAAGGAGTTATTGGAGGAGGTAGCGAGGATAAAGAGGGAGAAAAATCTTGGAGTCCACATGCACGTAGCGGAAGTATATGATGATGAGAAATATTGTAGTGATAACTATGGTGTCAACCTAATAGAGTTTCTATACCAGTGCGGTATTCTAGGCGAGAACACTATATTAGCTCACGGAGTATGGCTTAGCTCGAAGGAAATAGAACTAATATCCATGTTTAAGTCAACAATAATACATAATCCCATAACAAATATGTTGCTTGGAAGCGGTATAGCGAAAATAAGAGAAATGATTGATAGAAACGTAAACGTAGCTATAGGCCTAGATATCTCGCCAACACAGAACATATTTGACGAAGTATTTGCTGCACTCTTAGCTTCAAGGCTTAGGAGAGCCCCAATAAGTGTTATAGAAGCATATAAGCTTGCAACAATTAATTCATCAAAAGTATTCAATGCAAGAATAGGGGCAGTTAAAAAAGACTATAAAGCAGATATAATCGTATGGAATACCCGTAACAATAGAATAGAAGATCTTATAGTAGAAAAACCCAAACCATACTATGTAATTGTTGATGGAAGAATGCTTGTTAATGAAGGAGAAATAGTATCGATTGACAGAAAAGAATACTTGAAAGCAAAAGCAAGGATAATGAGCAGAGTAGAAGAAGTCTTTGGAATATAGGGATGATGTTCCGGGTTTTTAGAGATTATTTCTTAAACACTCTAGTACCGAATACCTATATGGAAATACTTGAAGGTGTATGTACTTGTCTGAGACAATACTTGAAGGCTATAATAGATTGTTAATAGAGATTGGATTAGGAGTAGACTTGATAGGAAATGATGATAATGAGGCTGTGAGGAGAGCTATAAATGATATAGTACATCGGGTATGCATTCCATTCTTTGAGGAAAGAAAGATACCGTTTAAGGAGGCAATACTAGTCATCGACATCTACACGCCTAACCCAGATAATGTTCGAGGAAAACTAGTTACAGAAGCGCTACCAGTCAAACCGAAGAATATTATTATAAGGAAGCACTTGGGTGGAGCACGTATACCCGGACTCCATAACTATATAATAGCCTCAATAGTGGCTATTACAATATATGTTCCAAAGCGAGCGTAAACCGGGGTATTTTATGGGAAAATGCCTTCTCTGCGGTAAAACTAGCAACACTATAAGTAATGTTATTGGAGTATGTGCTAATTGTCTTAGAAAAAGACCTAGAGAAGCCTTGAAGATCGCAATGAGAAGTCATATTGAATGGAGGATAAAGCACGGTCTACCTCCCATACCCCCTAAAACAAGTAATGGTGTTAAATGCAGTTTATGCGTTAATGAATGCATAATACCAGTTGGAGGTAGGGGGTATTGTGGTGTTATTGTAAACGATAACGGTATCCTAAGAAATATTGCTGGTCCCAGTAAAGCTGTTGTATTATGGTATCTAGATCCTCATCCAACTAATTGTGTAGCCGAACCAGTTTGTCCTGCTACAACTAGTAGAGGTTACCCGAAATATACTCGTGTCAAGGGCGTCGAATACGGTTATTACAACTTAGCGGTATTTTTCGGTGGCTGTAATCTTGATTGCTTGTTTTGCCAGAACTGGGAGCACAGGGAAATGCCTTACAAGTTGAATGAGAACCATATACACAGTCTAAACGAACTAGTTGAAGCTGCCATGAATCCTAGGGTAACATGTGTATGCTATTTTGGAGGCGATCCGGGACCACATATAACCTTTGCTCTTGCAGCCTCACGTATAATAGCAAGGAAAGCGAGGGAAGAAGACATTATTAAGAGAATATGCTGGGAAACTAATGGACTAGAAAACCCATTGATAATGAGGGAAATGGCTAAGATAAGTTTGGAGACTGGAGGAATCATTAAGATAGACTTTAAGGCATGGAGTCCCAGCATATATCAAGCGTTAACCGGGATAAATGGTGTTGAAAGAGTTAAGGAAAACATTAGGCTAGTTGCTAGTCTTATTGATAAGCGTCCGGAACCTCCATTACTCGTGGTTAGTACTCTCCTAGTACCAGGCTACGTAGACTTATATGAGGTTCGTAAGATTGCAGAATTTCTCGCAAAAATTAATCCAAAGATCCCCTACGTTCTTTTAGGCTTCCACCCAGATCACAGGCTTACCGATTTACCGCGCACTAGTAGGGATCACATGTTCAAAGCCTACAATATTGCCCGTGAGACCGGTCTCCGAGAAGTCTTTATGGGAAACTTATTTCTATTAGGTGATGCATATAGAGTATAGATTAGTGCTTAGCTTGTCTACTTTGTTTTTGCTCGTAGCTCTAGTACACCATTCCTAATAGTGTATCTTATAGTGTTCTTCTTTATTTTTCTCGGTAGCTCTACGATGTCGCAGAGATCGCGGATGCATATTTCTATTCTATCACTATCGAGAATATCCACCTCCACGTCCTTTTCATCAGCGTCCACTTCCCCTATAACAACTACTTCGTCTCCCTCTACGAAGACGTCATAGTCTCTCTCTACTGTTTCAATAGGTTTCTCATTAACTTCTATCCTATTGGGAGTTAGCTCACGGAAAGTAATCTTGCCGTCAGGCCCCATTGATATGTGGAAGGCTTTTACATTAGTTCTAAACCCATACTCGTTGAAACCACTCTCAGCTAGCATTCTATTAAGCATATTCATAGCCATACGTAACTGTTCTTCAAGAACCCGGAACAATTCGTCCATTTCGTCTCGATCTTTATCTTTCTTCTTATCAAACAATTTTACTCACACTTTTCTTCTAGGAAACTAGTAGTTTTCGAAGATTATAAGTAGATACTATATTCTAATCTAATAGTTTTCACGAGAGTAAGCCCTATACACTCCCCGAATAAGATAATAGTAATAGGGGATTGTCCATGGAGTCTATAGTTAATAGTTTAAAAAACATTATATCTAGGCTAGAGGAGTTAAGGAGGAATCTAACAAGCCATATAATGGAGGGTGATGCAGCAAATATTCTAGAAGAACTATCAACAAGACTATCAGCAATAGCGTTGGATAATTCAATATATGTTGAAGACTTAAACGGTCTCGCTAGGAGATTAAAACTCTTATCAACACTTGCTCACGCGCTACATAATCAGTGGAGGCACATACATTCCAAAAGGGTTTTTGGTAGAGTAAATTATCTTGACGAGCATTTAAGGAATGTGATAGTAGAATTAGAGGGTATCTTAGAGGATATTAGAGTGAAAAAGACTATTAGGAGAATAGAAGTTGTGAAAAGAATAGTCTTCTAGAATATTATCTTGAAACTGTTTTACTCATACGGTATATTGGTGTATACTTTAACGCTTGATGTGTTTTACCGCTATAGAAGGTTGTCTTTACTCCGCGGTCTCTTAGGATTTGGTCTACCTCGTCTATTACTAGTTTATTTGGATCATATCTCTTTGACCCTATTATGAAATTGTTAGTATACCCTATTACTGGAACCCATACATTGTACTCAAAAACTATAGGGAATACTGATTTTATAGCATCTAATACCTCGTCGTATAATTTCTCGTAGAAGAATGATGTACCGGATTGCGTAACCATTACACCGTCGTCTGATAATATATTGTAGACTTTATCGTAGAACTCTTTACTATATAGCTGTCTCGCTAGTTCTCCCGCAAAGGGGTCTACTAGGTCGAGTATGACGACGTCGAATTTCTCGTTTGTTTCTTCAACATATTTTTTACCATCAGTTATAATTAGCTTTGTGCGTGGATCTTCGAATGCTCCTTGATGCCATTTTTCTAAGTATTCCTTAGCTAACTCTATGACCTCCTCATCTATATCTACCATTACTGCTTCTTCAACAGTATTGTGTTTTAGAACCTCTCTAAGAGTAGCTCCCTCACCACCGCCGACGATGAGGACTTTTCTAGGCTTGGGGTGTGTAACCATTGCTGGATGTACTAGTACTTCGTGATATATGTATTCATCTACTTCAGCACTCTGGACATAGTTGTCTAGCATTAATGCTCTTCCGAAATCCTCTAGGTCCGTTATAGCTATTTCCTGATATTTAGACCTCTTAACTACTAGTATCTTCTTAACAGTGAATATCATGTATGTGTAATCACTTGAGGGCTGAATTATTACTAAGCCGTTAACACCGCTCATAATATGCACCTCATAGCTGAATAAATTGTTCCTAGTTAAAACTATTTTTATCGCCTATTAGCTTACCGTCTTGTCTCCTATTAGCTTCTTAACTTTCTCTCTAAGACCGCTCCTTCCCTCGGAACGATAGGTACTCCATATCTCGTATAAATTGAGCTTCCTCAAAGCCTCATAGAATACCTTTACTACCGGATATCCCGTCTCTGTTTCAATATCTCTTGAAACCTCCCATAACGTGTCCTGTATTCTCGCAACTAGGCTTGCATCGAATGAATCTGCATGATGCACTATTAGTGATTCAATCATTGTGAAGGGAACGTTACCATGTACTTCAGCAATAGCTCGTATCAGTTTATCGGGAGCATGTCTTACCGATAACTCGGCGACCATTGCGAAATCATGGGAGAGATACCAGTCTGTTCTAGGCCTATAGGCTCCTATTGCTGGATCCCACTCATATTGATAATACTTGAATAGGTCATGTAGTATTGCTGCCGCAACCACTATATCTTTATCCACAGGGATTCCATATGTTTCAACTAATGCTTCAGCTATCTTTATCGAAGACCTTGTAACACTAAGGGTATGTTCAAGCAAACCTCCGGGATAAGCATGGTGTTTTCGAGGTGCTGCTGGACTCTCCTTAAACGAGATTTTTGGTTCAACTCGCGTAAACGTTATCTTAGGGTTTTCTAATAGCTCTAATACTATTTTACGGATATCCTTGTCTACTATTTCTTTTGCCAATGCTAATAGTTGTTTAAATGCTTCCTCTGGGCTTATTGCTCTAACCCTCCTCGTTAATTATTGGTAGCCTAAAGTCTTCTTTAACTACATTAAATACTACGCTTGTTACAGTCCTCCTAATGTATGGGTTTTGTAGTGTGTTCTTTACGAATTCGTTGAGTTCTGATATGTTTCGTGTCTTTACTATTACAGCTACATCGAATTCTCCAGTTATATCGTAGACTGCTACTACTCCTTTTTGCCTTGAAAGCCATTCCTCTACATCAACTATGTGTTTGCCTTCTACGCTCAATAGGATTAGAGCTGTTACATCATAGCCTATGAGGCGGTGATCGAGTAGTATTGTGAAGGCTCGGATAATGTTTCGCTCTATAAGCTTCTTTATTCTCTCATGGATTGTCGCTGGTGATAGTCGTAGTTCTCTGGCAATTTCTCTAATACTTGTACGTGAATTCTCTATTAGTATTGAAAGAATCTTCTTGTCTACTTCATCTAGCTTTCGCGTTCTTGCAACATTCTTCATCGTCTTAACCTATGATTATAAGATAGCGGGGATTATTAAAAGTCACCACTATCGCGATGGATGTAAAGGCTTATTTACCTCGTGTAAAGAATCCTTTACACGGGGGATGCTGGTGAACAAGCTGAGACTACTATTAATAATAGTCATAGCGGTACTCTGTGCGTGGTTTTATACAAATAATATGAAGATACCATTCATATTAACTATAATAGTCGGTGTTATAGCAATAAGAATAGCTGAGAGATTATCAAGTGAACCCTATTATGATGAGCGGGATAAGTATATAGCGTTAATGGCCTCGTACATAACCTTCTTTACATCAACAACGAGTATTGCCGCACTAGTTATAATAGAGGGCATAAGCGGTATTCTAGGAATAGAACAACTATATGAATGGTCCAAGGACATAATCACGTATCTCGCACCATACATTGTTTACATGTTCTTAGTATATTCTATTTCTTGGATTATTTTGAGAATAAAGCACTCGTAAGACCATGGGGGTATTCATGGGTGGTAAGGGTTGTATACGTGTACGGTTAAGAGAAATAAGAGCGAGATACAATTTAAGACAAGAAGACCTCGCGAAAATGGTTGGTGTTACAAGACAGACAATAATAGCTATAGAGAAAGGCAAATATTATCCCTCTCTATTATTAGCATTAAAAATAGCGAAAAAACTTGGATTACAAGTGGAAGATATATTCGAGTACGTAGAATCGTGTGGTGATTAGTTTTGAGTAATGTAGTTGAAGTAGAAGATCTTGTTAAAATATATCCAGGTAATATCAAGGCCGTAGACGGGCTCTCTTTTACTGTTAGGGAGGGTGAGATCTATGGTCTTATAGGCCCTAATGGAGCCGGGAAAACAACAACCCTAAGAATAATAGCAACACTACTAAAACCAACAAGTGGTAGAGTTGAAGTAGCTGGCTACGATATCGTAGAGAATCCTGATGAAGTTCGCAGAAATATTAGTTATCTTCCCGAAGAAGCTGGTGCATATCGCAATCTAACGGGCGTAGAGTATCTGAGGTTCATGGCAGAACTTTATGCTAAGAGTAAGGAGGAGGCTGAGAGAATGGTAAAGGAAGCTATAGAGATAAGCGGACTTGGCGACAAAATATATGATAAAACATCGGTTTATAGTAAGGGAATGAAGAGGAGACTCTTGCTTGCTAGAACATTAATGGTTAAACCCAAATTAGCTATACTTGATGAACCAACTAGTGGACTCGACGTTGTACACGCCCTACATGTTAGAAACATTATATTGAAATACGCAAAGGAATATAAGGTAACGATTCTACTTTCAAGCCATAATATGCTTGAAGTAGAGTATCTCTGTGATAGAGTAGGAATAATATATAAGGGTAGACTCTATACGGAGGGTAAACCTAATGAACTAATAGAAGAATACAAGGCCAGTAATTTAGAAGAAGTATTTGCTAAAGTGGTGGGTGTTCATGCTTAAATCCCTTATAGTAAAAGAAGTAAAGGATCTATTAAGAGATAGGAAGATACTCTTCGCAATGATAATCATGCCGTTGATAATATACATAGGCATGGGCGCAGCTATGAGTTCTCTAATGGAGCAGAGTATAAAACAAGTAGAGGAAACAGTTAAAGCTGGCGTAAAAATAGCTCTCCTCAACGAAGACAATGGCCCGTGGTCTAAGACCTTTATAGAATATGCTGAAAAATACTGGAATGCAACAATAATACAAATAAACACTACAAATCTCAACAAAGCATTAAATACTACGGAATCACTAGGTTTAAGAGCACTATACATAATACCACCGGGCTTCTCAGCAAACATTAGCAATGAGAAACCAGGAGTAATCCAGGTATACTTCATATTACATGATCTAAGCATAACATCTATGGGACTATTATCAGTGTATAATAACATTGTCTCGGGCTTCTCTAAGTATCTGTCATCAATTATTATAACGAGGACAGCTAAGGTAAACCCGGCTTTCGCAATGGCACCTATTACTGGTAAGACCCAGGTACTCTTATCTGGAACTATTGTTAGTGCTAACCTCGTTCAAGCCCTGAGTGGTCAGTTATTTGTATTACCTGTAGCTCCAATGCTTGTAATAGGTTATGCTACATCAATAGCTGCTATGAGTATTGGTGTTGAAAAAGAAGAAAAGACCCTAGAAGTATTGTTGTCATTGCCTATACGTCGCAGAGATATCGTGTTGTCGAAGCTTACTGGCTCACTACTAATATCTTTGCTAGCATCTATATCGATGCTCATAGGCTTCTCGTACTATATGAGGAGCATGACGAGTATAGGAGCAAACAGTACAAGTGAAGCAACTCAGATCTCGATGACTGGCGGTATATTTGGGCTTATAGGAGTACCTGGACTTATCTTATACGTTCTCTCGGTGTTCTTTGCCGTATTTCTAGCATCGACTCTCGGATTATATCTCGGAAGCTTTGGAGAAAATGTTAGGAGTGCTCAGAGCATGGTAGGCTATATTTGGATTATTGTATTCTTCCCATTATACATGGCTATATTCACTGACTTTGCATTAGACCCTCTAGCAAAAATACTAGCAATATCAGTAATACCCTTTGCCGCACCCCTCGTGGTCTTAAAGGCCTTCCTTTCAGGGAAGATAATATACGGTGTAATCTCTATTGCCTCTAGCATAGGTCTTCTAGCACTAATAGTGTACTTATTAACCAAGAGGTTTGAAGGAGAAAAACTACTAGTAGGGAAGTCAAAGCGGAAAAAGAAGTCAGCATTCTTTAAGTTTGGATTCTAGGTCATTTTTTCTAATGCTTCTCTACCAGTCATACCCGGTTCTACTCCAAGACTACGAGCCTTAGTTGTAACAGCTTTAACTGGTTTTTCTAATAGTTCTTCAACAGAGCTTACACCACTAACTATTGCTGCAGCGTCTCCGAGCTTCTCTGCTACTTCGATGTTAAGATAGCCGCACATAACGTATCCTTTGTCTGTTTTCGCGATTATTAGTGGGGCTTTCCCTAGATTCTTGACTTCTAATCCTAGTATTTTCTTACCGTTTACCTCTAATTGTTTTATAACTATCATTTCCAGGACACCCGAGAAACTATTTCTTTTTCTTTAACTTGAATCCAGAGATTTTGAGAATTAGTTCTACTAGTTTTTCATGCTTGTTTTCCTCAGATGCTATTGCTTTTATTATTGCTTTCACGCTACCTACGTCTATTTTATCTATTACATCGAGGTATGAGGCTGATACAAGTGATTCTAGCTTATCGTGACCTAATAGTATCTTAGCTATTTCTTCATTGGATAGTTCTCCTTCAGTAGTATTGAATCTCTTACGGAATACGTTTATTTCCCTAAGGGCCTCGATTAACGCTTTTACTACATAGTAGTGTACTATAGTGTCCTCAGCAATTGTTTTCAACGCCATTCTTACTCGTATATCCTTTGCCTTCAACGATAAGTCTACGTATTCTTTTACTTCTGATTCCTCATCCGCTAATAACTCCATTAACCGGTGTAAAACATTGTCTTCCGCCATATTACATCCTCTACTAGACAATGTAGATTACCTTTTAGAATCAAATATGTTATTGTAGGCTAAGCTATTTTAGACTTATTCTCCTCCAAGCTCCTTTAATAATGCTCTAGCAGTAAGCCTTACAGCCTCCTTAGAGGAAAGACTAGGCTCCCAGCCAAGAGACATTGCCTTCGATATATCCAGTAACATTATCTTCACATCGCCTGGCCATCCTCTCCCATCACTTGTCATCGGCTTGTAAGTGTATTCGACGTTTTCTAAGCCCATTTCCTCTACTACTATATCTGCTATCTCCCTTACCGTTACCCAATCAGTATTGCCAATATTGTATATCTCATAGTCTTTACCTCTTTCTAGGAATTTCTCGAGTAGAAATAATGTTCCATTAACAGCATCTGTTACATATATGTAACTCTTCCTTTGTGTTCCGTCACCTAGTATTTCGAGTCTTCTCGGATTCTTTTTTAACTTCAATATGAAGTCATAGATGACACCATGCCTACTCCTAGGTCCTATCACGTTAGCATACCTAATTATAAGTGATTTTAAACCATAGAGTTTGCTATATGTTATGTGAAGATACTCTGATGCAAGCTTTACGCTACCATAAACGGATATCGGTTCAAGTGGATAATAGTCTTCAGGTGTTGGTAGTTTCCTCGCATCACCGTAAACAGTGCTTGTTGATGCGAATACTATGTATTTTACACTTCCCTGCCTTGATGCTTCTAATACATTGAATGTTGTGAGAAGGTTTTCGTTGAAGTGTATTCTCGGGTTAATTGATGATACTCTTACCTCAGGGTTTGCGGCATAATGGAACACTATATCAGCATTCTTAAACTCGTCTATCCAAGTATTATTCGGTTCCTTTAGGTCTGCCTCAACAATTCTCAAGTTCGGGTCATCTATTACTCTTCTAAGGTTTTCTCGGCTCCCACTACTCATATTGTCTATTACTATTACCTCGTAATCCTTTGATAATAGTTCTTCAACTATATAGCTGCCGATAAAACCAGCTCCTCCTGTAACAATAGCTTTACTCAATTCTCTACCTTCCCTCAACCTTCATCTTAGTTATATACTCGTAGGCAGAAGTAGCGGCTCTAGCACCAGTATATACTGCAGTAACTATTTGTTTTAACGGAATATTTGTTACATCGCCTGCTGCAAATAGTCCCGGTATATTTGTTGACATGTCTTCACGTACCTTTATGAAGCCTTTTTCATCAAGTTCTAACCCTATTTTCTCGAGGAATTCTCTTGGGGGTTCTTCTCCTATTTCAATAAATATTCCGTCAACCTTCAGTATTCTACCTGAACGTAGTTTAACCCATTCAACTTTATTTGTCCCTCCTATCTCTACTACAGTCTCCTTTAACACGAATTCCACATTGTTTAGCTTCTTCGCTTGCTCAACATAAATTGGTTGTGCTCTAAACTTGTCACGTCTATGTATTAGGTATACTTTTGATGCATGTCTTGACGCTAATAATACTCCCTGGAGTGCAGAATCACCGCCACCAACTATAGCTACTACTTTCCCCTTAAACAATGGTATATCACATACAGTACAATAGCTTACGCCACGACCAGCAAATTCTTCTTCGCCTGGTACTCCGAGCTTTCTCCTAACGGTTCCTAAAGCGAGTATTACTGTTTTAGCCTTTAACTCTAAGCCACGTGTACCCTTTATAAGGAATAGACCATCTTCTCTTCTTACTATATCTGTTACCCTACTCTTCAAGACAGGTACATTGTATTTCTTTAAGTGATCTATGAATTTTCTAGCTAGATCGGGTCCGAGGATTGATGGGAAACCGGGATAGTTTTCTATTTCAGCTGCCTCAAGGAGGGTACCACCCTCATTCTCGCTTACTACAATAGTCTTCAACATATATCTTGCTGAATATATGCCAGCTGCTACGCCAGCAGCTCCAGCGCCAATTATTACCACGTCCCATAGCTTACCTACATAGTCTTTTATCCTTGCCATTCTTAAGCGGAACTTGCTTGACATATCCTTTTAACACCTCTTTATCGCTATCGTACACCATAGTTATCTGTACGTGGTTTATAAGAATAATCTATATAGTTTTCGATAACTTGCGCCAAGCTATAACAGGGAACAATGCTATCAACGTTAATATTACTACCAAGAGCACAACTACTATGAGGTAATAGTCATTATATGAGGGTTTAGTTATGCCTGAGTGCTCGGTTTCTCCGCATATTTGGTTAGCCTTATTTTCTACCATACCGAGCCACTGAATGTTTATGTCTACTATATCCTTATTCATAGGATGAGTAGCTAGTACTAGTTTTACAGGTTTGTTATAGAGTCTTGACGAATAATTATTGTAGTATGTTAGAAACTTATTATAGATTTCTCCTAATATTTCGTAGGCGTTGCCCGTTACTTGAAGTGAGGATTCATTGTATATTATCAGAGGTTTTGTTACATTGAATTTTACACTATAGTTTCCAGTTGCTTCTGCAAAAGGGTTTTCATTTAGAACACTAGATATAAGCGATATTGTATCTTCTTCGCTGATACTAGTGTTTAAATCGTATATTATTATGAGGGAACGCGGATTAAAACTTCTCTTCGTAACTATCGGCTTATTTTCAACTATAACTAATAACTTGCGCCTTCCATTTAGATATACGTGATAGGAGGAGAACGTCTTAGTGGTAATGTTCTCCGATATATACATATAGTATTCAGAGTAAACACTTTGAGCTAGCAGACCATTTATATTGGATAATATTATCCGCGCTTTAATATATTCTATTGTATTATTAGTCTTTTTATCTAAAGCTATAGACAATAGCGAATCCAAAACAAGTATGGTGTTTCTCCTATCCTCTATTAACTCAAGGAATCCTCCAGGCAATCTTATATGGGAACCTATTTCCATGTTTAAATATTTTAATGGAATCCTTAATGTTTTTGTGAAAATAATCTCCATGTATGGGAGATATTTTCTGTCTGGGAGAAGAATGCCTCCTAAATCCCATATTGTGTAGATAATATTTCTATTCCAGCCGAGGTATTTCTCAATTATTTTTCTTGTATCATTGTATGGTTTATTATTAAATGCTATTATCTTCACGGTACAATTTGCTCCGCTTTCTAATGTGAATAAAGGCTTTGATAGATTATAGTAATATATTTCTAGCGAAGTATTATTGTACATTATTTCTCCTATCTTGACAGCATTACTCCATATGGTGTCGTAGAATTCTTTCCATTCGATCTCTACTGGTTTAACAATACATGCGTGGGAAGGTATGAGTGAAATATCTATGAGTGAGAGTATGAGTATAATTAGTGATGCTAAAAAGATTCTTTTAGAATACTTCTGGAGCCCTCCATTCACCCCATACATCTCTTAACACGCCGCTTATTTCTCCGAGCGTTGCCTTTGCTCTTATAGCCTCTAGTATGTATGGGAATATATTTTCATCGTCTTTTTCAGCTGCTCTTGAAAGTTCTTCTAATAGTCTCTTAACTTTTTCATTATCTCGCTCACTCTTTAGCTTCTTTAAACGTGTTATAACTCTTTCACGAACAGCTGGATCTACTTTTAGCACTTCTATTCTGGGTTCCTCGGGTTCTACGAAGACGTTTACTCCTATTATTGGTATTTCTCCTTTCTCAACCTTTAACTGGTACTCGTATGCTGATTTAGCTATTTCTCTTTGAGGGTAGCCTATTTCTATTGCTTTAACCATTCCTCCAAGCTTCTCTATTTCATCTATTATCTTCCATGCTTTTTCTTCTAACTCATCGGTTAACCATTCAATATAATATGCGCCTCCTATAGGGTCTACTGTATCTACTATACCAGCTTCGTAGGCTAGTACTTGTTGTACTCTAACTGATAGCTTAACCGCCTTCTCTGTTGGAAGGCTCAATGCCTCATCATAGCTATTGACATGTAGGCTCTGGGTACCACCGAGAACTGCTGCTAGTGCTTGTATTGTTGTACGAATAATGTTTACTTCGGGTTGTTGTGCAGTTAAGAGAACTCCAGCTGTTTGCGTATGGAATCTTAGCATCATACTTCTAGGCTTCTTCGCACCAAATCTTTCCTTCATTATCTTTGCCCACATCCTCCTGGCAGCGCGGAATTTCGCTATTTGTTCAAATAGATTTGTCCTCGCGGCGAAGAAGAAGCTTAGTCTTGGAGCGAACTTGTCTACCTCCATACCCCGCTCTATAACCCATTTAACATATTCTATTCCATCTGCTAGAGTGAAAGCTATTTCTTGTGCAGGAGTTGCACCAGCTTCCTCGAAGTGGTAACCGGATATACTTATGCTATTCCATTTGGGCATTTCCTTAGCACACCACATTATTGCGTCTGTAGCATACCTCATTGAAGGATAGGGTGGATAGATGTAGTTGTTTCGAGCAATAAACTCTTTCAATATATCATTCTGTATTGTTCCTCCCAGCACCTTTCGGTCTATTCCGCGGCTCTCAGCTACAACTATGTACATAGATAATACCTCGATAGCTGTAGCGTTTATGGTCATAGACGTTGTTATCTTATCCATAGGTATATCGTTGAATACTATCTCCATTTCCTTTACACTAGGCATAGATACGCCTACTTTCCCAACCTCATACCATGCCAATGGATGATCGGGGTCTAATCCAAGCTGTGTTGGTAGGTCGAAAGCCATGCTGAGCCCGGTTTGACCTATGCTTAATAGGTAGCGGTATCTTTGATTAGTATCTTCAGCGGAGCCGAAACCAGCGTATTGGCGTATAGTCCATATTTTGCCACGATACATTGTTGGGTAAACTCCACGAGTAAACGGGTATTGGCCCGGGAAGCCTAGTTTTTCTAGATAGTCCCAGTCCTTTTCCGCTAAGTCTACTGGAGTATAAACTCTTTTTACAGTAAATCCTTCTTCTGTTAGAAATTCTCTTTTCCTTTCCGGGAACTTCTTTAATACTGGTTCTACTACTTCTTTAGCCCACTCACTCATTTTTTCTCTTATTTTCTCTATCTTATTGGGATCGAATACCAAGGCTTAGTGCTCCTCCTTTCTCTCAACTAGTTCTATGAGGACTCCGTGAGCTGACTTGGGATGAATGAAATTGATTATACGTTTACCATTTGATACAACTCTCGGCTTATCGTATACGAATCTTACCTTGTCTTTGAGTTCCTCCATAGCCTTCTCTATGTCTTCTACTCTGAAAGCTATATGGTGTATTCCTTCTCCTCTCTTCTCAATGTATTTTGAAATAGCGCTATCAGGGGTTGTACCCTCCAATAACTCTATATAGCTTTCACCTACTTTGAACATCGCTACTTTTACCTTCTCTTGAGGGACTTCTTCTATTTCAACTGGTTCTACTCCAAGTATCTCCTTGTAGGCCTCCACGGCTTCCTTGAGGTCTTTTACGGCTATTCCGAGATGATCTATTTTTAGGACTCTTGCCAAGGACTAGCTCACCCTCCTATCTTTTTCTAGTTTGCGTTTCTCTAAAGCTATTCTATAGACAGTTTCAATTATAGTTTTAAGCGGGGTTCCAGGGCCAAACACTTCTTTTACGCCCAGCTTCTTCAATATTGGGACGTCTTGGGGTGGTATAATGCCTCCCACAAATACTGGGATGTAGTCGAGCTTCTTTTCCTTTAAGAGCTTTAGCAAGTCTTGTACTAGTTCTATATGTGAGCCGGAGAGAATACTTACTCCGATAACGTCTACGTCTTCTTCAATTGCTGTGTTTACAACGTTTTCTGGTGTTTGATGAACACCTAGATATACTACGTCGAATCCAGCTTCCTTTAATGCTCTCGCAACTACTTTTGCGCCTCGATCATGTCCGTCGAGCCCCAGCTTGCTTACAAGAACTTTTATTCTCCTACCCTCAACAACAGGGTTTATGTCTAAGCCTAGTATTTCTAGTAGTTTCGGCTTCTTCTCCTCAACTAGAACGGACAAGAACTATCCCCTCTGCTTTCTTTGCCTCCCGGATATCAGAGAATATTTATTCAAGCTAAAATATCTAGTAGACGGATACCCTATCCAGATCCTACTTACTCAACCTTACCTCTAATGGCGAACGGAACCACACATCGTGCTGCGGAAACGGTATCTCTATACCTGCACCCGTTAGAGCTTTCTTTATAGCCCATAATAGTTCTCTCTTAACATTAAGGTATTCTTGTGATGGAACCCATGCACGAACCGTTATATTTACGCTACTATCTCCTAATTCTGACACAAATGTTTCTGGAGGCGGATTAATTAGCACTAATGGGTGTTCCTCTAATACCTTTCTTATCACATTGTATGCTTTTTCTGCATCCTCTCTATAAGCTATTCCAATAACAAATTCTATTCTTCTAATGGGGTTACGTATAAAGTTCCTTATCATCGATGTAAAGACTTTATCGTTAGGTACTCTTACCACGACACCGTCTAATCCAATAATAGTTGTTGATAAAACAGATACTTCTAATACTCTGCCTACCACACCTTCAACTTCTACTAAGTCGCCCGGCTTGAAGGGTCTTTCCCAATATAGGAATAACCCTGATACAAAGTTCGCAACCGTTGACTGGAGAGCAAAGCCTAAAATTATTCCAAGTATTCCCCCAGCTATAATAAAGCCCGTTAAATCTATTCCGAGTGCACCTAAGGCTACAATAACTGCAAGCGATACTATTACATAGTATAATGCTTTTGATACAGCATTAGCTATATAGGCTGGCATTAAACGCATGGATCCTCGATAAACGAGTAAGCGGAGCGCATAGCCTACGAGGAATCCCAGTACAACTACTATTAATGCTACTAGAACATCTTCCAGGTTTACTCTAGTGAAAAGGTTAGTGATAATAGATGTAACGTTTCCTTGTATAGACAAAGTTCCTATAACCCCCAAGACATAGTGGTTTTCAAGGATATAAGCGGTACCTTGAGCTCGGGAGGATCTATTACTTCTCTTACTCCCGGCTTAGGTGGATTGGAGTAAACTATAGTTGCTGTCTTAGGCGAACTTATGTTAAAGACTATATCGCGGCTATAGGCTCTCCACGTATGTTCCTCATAATATAGTTTCAATGGGTTTGCCTCCAATAGTATCTTAGATAACGTTACCCATTCGCGAGCCTTATTATGTGCTTTAACTCTTACTAGAGCTAGCCCGACATCTAGTTCGTCTAGAGCACTCTCTTTTGTGAAGAATATTTTTGATGAGGCATACCTAGCTACGATGCCGGCTCCTCCCGGAATACTTGTCTCTATTGGACCATATAGTGTATATTTTACCTTACCTACATTGAATACATCTATCAGTGAGTAGTAATTATGTTTCGCTGAAAGTACTGCTAAATCAACCGGCATTAATAGATAGTATTCTACTTGTTCTCCGGGAGCCAGCGTTATTTTTTCATTGTATTCTATTAGAATACTTGTAGTTATCTTTTTGGGTAGTAGAACCGGGTAGAGGGGTTGAAGTATTATTTTCTCGGATCCTACTATTCTAGTCTTCTTTTCTCCAATAACATTATACGGGTGTTTTTGAGTTGTTCTTCTAGTATATTCTATTGAGTTTTCATTAAGTGTAAGGTGTATGGTCCAAGAACCTATTCTAGCTTCTATATTCTCGTTTAATTCTATTACTCCGTATCCTTTAATCAAAGTAGTAGAGCCTCTCAACTAGTAATTAGTCCTTACTCGTGGAAGCTTCCTTGTTTCTTGTTACTTTTAGTTCCCAGAAATCTTCTTCCCCCCAATCTACTAGTAAAGTATTTTCTTCTAGAAACAATGCTAGTTCTTTAGAGACTGATGTCGGGTTGGGGTGGTGGGGTAGGTATTTCTTGTAGCGGATTGCAATAACGCCGTCGAATAGCTTGTTGAATTCTTTTACTGATCTTATCACTTCTTCTTCTGGTACTTTTTCTATTCCGAATAAGACGTATGCTATTATCTCTATGTTCTCTTTGTTTTCTTTAATCTTCTTTGAGATATTTGATATTCTATAGAGTTCTGTTTGCGGTATTCCTTTTCTCAGCACTACGTTTCTAATGTATTCGTCGAAGACTTCGAATCCTATTCTCACTACTAGTTTACGGGCTTTGAGGTTAGTCTTTGTTTCTATTAGGCGCTTATAGTCTATGAATTCTGGTCGTGTTTCAATATCGATTACTCTATTTTCTGTTATACTTGTTAGCTTTAATACTATGTTGTAGGGGAGTTCGTAGAAGCTTCCGCCATTGAATATGGTTATGCGTTCGAACTCTTCTCTTTTTAACCAGTTTTTGGCTTCTTCTATTATTTTATTATCTACCTTCAGTACCTCTGCTAGAGTGCCTTGTTCTAGGACGAAGGGACAGAAGGTGCATTTATTCCAAGAGCATGGCAGTCCTTTTAGTACTATTACTAGTCTTTTTCCGAGCTTGTCTATGGTCTTGAATACTCCTAGTATGGTCTTTCACCTTCAATTATATTTATTATTCCTTGTTTCAACTTGTTGAGACTAGTAGGAGTGATTAGTATAAGGTCTTCATCGTCGTAGAGTCCTCCTAGTGAGACTTGCTCTATCTCTCTTTCTGGTACTGTTTTTGCGGCTAGATTTGGTATTTTTATTCCTAGTTCTCTCTCAACCCTCATCACGGCCTTGTAGCTATCACTATTCCAGCGTAGATACGATGCAATATTCTCATAGTATCCTCTATACTTTTCTAAGTAGCCTCTAAGTCTTCTTGTAAGAACTTTTACATACTCCTCCTTTATATCTGGGGTCTCGTAGCGAGGATTCCAGTCGTAGGCCACATAGGGATAGTACTCATCTAGTTCTCTTGGTACAACGCCAGCGTTTGTTACTATTAACTGATGTATATGATCATAGTATCCTGTTTCCCTTATTGTCTTTAACAAGAAATAGTGGATATAGCTCTGCGAATATGGTTTACCATAGCTACACGGGAGTATTAGTAATAGTTTATATTTCTTCCTTGGCTTATAGTTGTTGAGTATTTTCTTATATCCCTCCTCGAAAGCTGGATGTACTAGGTATCTTAAGCCTACTCCTCTTAGATACTCTTTACCGTCGCCACTCCATAATAATTCCTTGCCGTCCCAGATAATCCATAGTTTCTCTTTTTCACTCAATAATGGTCTCCTCCTTTTCTTCTAGTTTTCAGTAGATAGGATTATAAACTGTTAATAAGCTTACAAGACGGTATAGGAGTTGAGGTGTAGGTATATGAGTGATATTCAGAGCCGTGCTACAAGTGTGTTGAGAAAGCTGTTTAGCTTGAGGGTAGCTAGTGGTAGTGTTGTAGCGTTTATAGGCTATATATTATCGCCGGCTTCTTGGTGGAATGATGCTTTCGTGAACATTCCTATCGCCTACGTTGCTGCGAGTATAGCTTCGCTATTGAATAAAGACTTGTTTGGCCCAGCTTTTGCTACAGCATATCTCGTAACTAATATCGTGGGCTTCTTGATGATGCATACGGGTGCTGAAATAGCTGTTAAGGGTAGACCTAAGCTTACGTGGAAGACATTGTTGAAATATGCTATTGTATCAGCAGTCTATACAGCTATAGCTGTATTCCTTGTTGAAATAGGAGTTATAGAGCCATTGACCTTCAACTGGTAGTATTTACTCTCTATGATAGAGCCTCCATTCCGAGTTCTTCCCAGCCGTGGAGGGGGAAGACTATTACATCGCTTGGTTTAATGTATACTTTCACCCGGCTACCTATCTGGGGCTCGTTTTCGGGATCAACATAGACGAATATGCTTTGATTACCAGTTTTCAATCTTACTTGAACGAATGGGCCTAGGAACATTGTTAACACTACTTCACCCTCAATTACATTATAAGTTGTAGCAAAGGGTTCTACTGAAAAGTCTTCAGGCCTCATTATAGCTACTACTTCCTCACCCTTAGTTATCTTGAAGCCCTCAGCTATCCTTCCCTCAATGACCTGGCCCCCATAGTCTATCTTTACGAAACCTCTCTCCAAGTCAATTATTTTTCCTCGGAGAAGAGTACTTCTACCTATAAATGTTGCCACGAAGAGGTTTCTAGGATTATTGTATACTTCTTTTGGAGGACCTATTTGCAGTATTCTACCCTTATTCATAACCGCTATACGGTCTGAGAGACTCATAGCCTCTTCTTGGTCGTGGGTGACATAGATGGTTGTTATACCGAGATTTCTTTGCAGTCTCTTAATCTCTTCCCTCATCTTCAGTCTAAGCTTTGCATCTAAGTTGCTCAATGGCTCGTCGAGTAAGAGGACTTTGGGTTCTACAACTAGGGCTCTCGCTAAAGCAACTCTCTGCTGCTGTCCACCACTGAGTTGAAGAGGGTATCTTTTCTCGAGACCCTTTAAGCCAACTAGCTCTAAGACCTTCATTACACGTGCCTTTATCTCGTCTGCGGGGAGTTTTCTCAGTTTTAATCCGTAGGCTACATTGTCGAAAACAGTCATATGTGGCCATAGAGCATAGTTTTGGAAAACCATTGCAGTACCTCTTTCATAGGGTTTCTTGTATGTTACTTCTTCTTCTCCAAAGAATACTTGGCCTTCATCTGGGTATTCGAAGCCAGCTATTATTCTAAGTGTTGTAGTCTTGCCGCAACCGCTTGGTCCGAGGAGTGTGAAGAGTTCTCCCTCCTTTACGGTAAAGGATGCTTTGTCTACTGCCACTACCTCGCCGAATCTCTTGGTTACATCTACTAGTTTAACGTAGACCAAGGTGTTATACACCTATGTATGCATACCTCTGTTTTAATACGAGGTTTATTATGATTATAACTGTTAACTGTATAGATATCAAGAGGACCCCAAGCGCCGCTACAACGTAGGGTCCAGTTGGGCTTATGATGTATTCTTTCATTATGAATGTAATTGGCGCTGAGTGTTCGGCTCCTATTCCTCCTAGTCCTCCAAGCGTTATACTAGTGCTTACCTCGCTCATGCAGTATACGAAACTTATTAGCGCGCCGCTTAGAATATTCAATCCTATCAATGGTATGACTATGTCTTTGAGTACTCTAAGCCTACCAGCTCCTAAGTTCATAGCTGATTCTTCTAGTGCTACATGTAGTTGTTGTAGTCCCGCAAATACAGCTCTTGCAGTAAATGGTAGCCTACGAACACTATAGGCAAAGATCAATAAGAGAGCGGGACCATAGGTTATTGGATCTAGTATTGTTCCGTGGAAGAATGTTGTAAAGAAATAGAAGTACCCTACTGCGATAACCAGTCCGGGTAATGCTATAGGCATCGTTACTAGAACGTCTAGCAAGCCTATACCGGGTATTCTAGCACGCGATATAGCATAGCTAGCCGAAACACCCATTATTATAATTAATATGAGCGCCGAGGAAGAATATATCAGGCTATTAATAACTGCTGTTCTAACAGCTGGATCAGCAACTATTTGAGCTAAGTGATCGAATGTAAATCCTTGTGGTATTGGAGAAGTTATCCATTCCTGACTGAAAGCGAATACAAATACACCTATTTGAGGAAAAGCTGTGAAGAGTATTAGTGGTA
>JALVFK010000110.1 GCA_027030065.1 Desulfurococcales archaeon
AACTTGCCTAATAGCTTTAAACTATCTGGTTTCAAGGGATTGAACTCGTATACTAGGGAGTAGTTGAGACTGCCGTAGGTGTAGTCGGGCCAGAATACTAGTGCTATCCTATCATTATCTGGATCGGCATCCATAAATGTTACATAGTAGTGTTCTCCAACTCTATCCAATACAGTATCGGTTACATTGGCTAGGATTTCACCAGTATGACTAGAAACTACTAGGTAGCTATGACTGAGGTCATCGTATAGGAAGAAGTAGTCGTTGCTTATAGCAACAGCTTCATTAGACCATAGTTTATCAACCCATAAGACCTTACCCTCAGGTATACTGAAGGCTAAGGTAAAGAATTCTTCTTCTGTTAGCTCGTCTCCATAGAATGATGTAGCACGTACCAATAATATATTGGAGTCTGGCGTCCAAGTATTTGTCTCACACCAATAATATCTACCCTTTACGGGTAACCGTGTCCTGTATAATTCTCTACCCGTTTCAGCGTCAAGTATTATTAATCCATGGTGGTCGTAGCCTATGTACGTGAAAGCAATATACTTGCCATTAGGAGATACGCCAACACTAGCGGGTATAAGGTATACTGGCATTTTCCCATAATAGTTTTCTGAAACCCATTTAATATTCCAACCAGCTTCGCTATAAGTCATTGTAGCTTGTGTTGGCTGAGCACTAGTGGTTGGAATAGCTGTTGTCGTCGGGCCCGTAGTAGTGGGGGTTGCTTCGAGGCCCACCTTATAGGATACTATGGTGCTCTTATCGCTATTGTCATCGTAGTAGAGGGCTAGTAGTCTAAGGGGTTCTCTTGTGGAAGCCACATAGTATACGGGTGTCTCGGTACTGTATTCGTATGCTATTTCACCGTTATTTTTGTCTAATAATATTATTCCCTGGGTTTCAATGGCTGCGGCTAGGTATTTGTCTCCTAGTTCTGCTATAGACCAGACGTAGTCGTTTAGCCTAGTTGAAACCCATATCTTCTCTCCGCTACTGGTATCCAATGCTACTATTCTCCCAGCATATCGATTACCCCCTAAGTCTATGCCGAGTCCAGCGTAGACGCGATCACCATTAGAGTCAACAACTATAGCTAGAGCAGCGTCTTCGAGTTCTTTATTCGACCAGATAGATCTCCCACTACTATAACTTAACTTCAACACTATACCGCTAACAGGCTCACTTATAAAGCCGCCAACATAAATGTAGTTCCCACTTAAAGCGAAATCATAGATAGCGTCTGGAGACAATGTAACACGCATTAATTCCTCTCCATTCGAGGGATCAAGCTTCAATATAAAGCTACTAGTAGACGATACCACTATGCGGCTACCATCAAGAGTATACTTTATCCTCCAGCCAATACCATCAAAGGTATCCGAGACCCATACAACCCTCTTATCCTCTATGGAGACGCATTCAACTCTAAAATAAAACTGGTCACCCTCCTGCCAAAACAGTACAGCAGCAATAAACCTTCCATCCGGGCTCATATCAGCTGTCTCCAAAAGCTTATCATCGTATCCAAAATCATAAGTCCACAGAATCCTACCACTACTCGTATCTAAGACGTATAGCTTGGGAGGCCACTGAGAACCAAAAACCAGTTGCTCACCATTCAAGCTAGTAGTAAAATCATTGACAAGGCCATCAACACTAATACTCCACTCCTCCCTAAACACTGGCTCACTAATACTCACAGCAGTCGGCATTGAAGCCATAGAGAAAAACAGCAACAATAAGATAAGGTATACTGGCCTAAACCCATATACCACGGATTTTCCTCTCCCAAACCAGTACTAAGTGTATATGTGTAGATACTTTAAATAAATAGGTAAATTTTCTAATATATTAATCTTGTGGAACAAACAAGACAAACCACACAGAACACAAACAAACAATAGAAGGAATCAAAGTCCCCAATTAGTGAAGTAGGGCTATACACGACCTTATCCTTCAATTACATTCTACTAGATGCTTGTTGTTTTGGCGGTCTTTTCGCTAGTGCTTTTGCTAGGCATTTTGGGTTTAAGTTGAAGGCTTTTACTTTCTTCTTGTATTCTATGTATTGTTCTCCGAATCTTTCAATGCTTTCTCGTTCATCTATTGTTACAGCCATGACTAGTATGAGGATTGTTTCCGCTGGCCCTATGATTAATGTGTAGGTTGGTGATCCTATGATTAATCCTATTGCTATTGGGAGTAGGCTTAAGTAGAAGTGCATAGGATGCCTCATACAAGAGTAGGGTCCCACTGTTACAAGCCTATCTACCTCGCCGAAACCCTTACCACTACTACTCTTACCGTAGACTGCTAGATACCTTCCAGTTACGGCTGCAGCACGCAGGATTATGCCCAGCAATATTATTCCAGCTATAATACATGGTATTCGAGGACAGCTCCAACCAAATAATCTGTCAAGATATAATGATGCGGCAACTCCCCCGCCTACCAGTATTATCCATACTAGAAATCTTACACGATTACTTACAACCATAACCAGTCATCTCAAAACGTTCTGAGCGTCTAGGTGATAGCTACTTAGTTGCAGAGTACTTATACTATAATATTGTTTTCTCTTGAATAGTAGGAGATAGTAAGTGTTTGAAATATGACTATCCGCTTCTCTTGTCCACAACCTATTCTCCGTGCTGGGTTTGTTGCTGGATAGTCAAACTTAGATTATATATAGAATGTCTCGTGCCAGCTTTCTTGATGGTTGATAAATAGTGGGGAAGTATACTATAATATTTATGAGCATACTATTATTGGCGAATATTTTCTCTCCAGCAATTATTGTATCGGAAGCCGTTGACTCTAGTTACGTAGAAACAGTAATGCCGGGTTTTAATGGAGTAGTCGTAGAGGGTCCCATATGGTTTTCTAGTACTAGTGGTACGGGGAGAATACTTTTAGTGTCTAGTTCAACGGGTTTGATAGCCTACGATACCAATA
The DNA here is from genome assembly GCA_027030065.1 of Desulfurococcales archaeon. Classification (GTDB taxonomy): domain Archaea; phylum Thermoproteota; class Thermoprotei_A; order Sulfolobales; family WANQ01; genus JALWGO01. The sequence continues at coordinate 2,965 of JALVFK010000110.1, forward strand.
GTGGAGAGAGGCTTTGGTGGAGTTTTAGGGGAATCCCAGTATATGGTGCCGTTCTCGACGACGCGGAGGATTTTCTGGTAGTGCTCACATCTACTGGTCTTGAAGCATATAATACTAGTAGTTGGAGCTTATTGTGGGCTAATAGTAGTATAGTTCCCCAGGGATCTAGTGTTAGGCCAACCAATATAGTTGCCTTTATGAAACTATACAAGACGGAGTACCTCGTATTAGTGTTAAAGTACGTGGGAGATACTAGTAGTTATAGAGTATACGTATTCGATGATAATGGGGTAATAGTATATAATAAGACCTTTAACACCATATATGATGTAGAATGGAACCCCCTTAAACCATTGCTAGCATTTACAGCTGACAACAATAAACTAGTACTAGTAGACTTTACTAGTAGCCTGGAGCCACGTGAAAGAGTATTGTTTCTTAACGGTGCTAGAGGAGTCTCCTGGAACACTAATGGTAGTATTCTAGGTATTGCTAGAGGCTACTATGGTGTAAGTATCGTTAATATTACCGGATCTTTATTTAAGACGATATACGTGGGATTTGCTGTTGAAAAATTATTCTGGGACGCCAACGATATCGTTGTAGCTGGAGGCGCTTATTTAGGAAAAATCTCTATGGAGGAAGGACTTGTATGGGTTTCTCCTCCAGTAGTTGAAAGTATTAAGGAAATACTTGGTCTAAGCCATGGAAGAATAGCGGTAGTCGCCTACACCTCCTACTATGATCAAATGTCAACGCTTTACGTGGTAAACAGTATGGGATTGATTGAGAAGATTTACCCGCTATACAGTTGGGGCGTAGAGAATATTGCGGAAACCGATAAGGGAGTAGTAGTGGTCACGGAGGCCCAAGTAGTTTTCCTCGATATAGGTGGAGGGGGATCAGCTACAAGCTTCTATAGACACGGTATCCCATTACTTCGTAAAAGCTTCCCCGTTAACTCTTCAAGTATTGCAGTATTAGAGGAAGAGAATATAGGTTTCTCGAGAGCATATAGTATAACCTATCATAGCATAGAGAATAAGAGCTCAAAGCCCATAACGATTATAAGCAGTGGCGAGCCATCTATACTCTATACCGGGAACTTTACATCAGTTTTCTTAAGAGAAGGCTATATTGCAACATACTCTGCTAATGGATCACTAGAATGGACCTACTACATCGAGGACCCATTCTTTAGCGAGGCGGCATGGAGTAGTAGTGGAGAACTCCTAGCAGTCTACAATACATTAAATAAGAGATTACATATAATAAATAGGAGTGGAGAACTAGTAGCAACGAAAACCTATCCAGAAATAGGATACATATCCAGTATCTCTGTAAGCCC
>JALVFK010000111.1 GCA_027030065.1 Desulfurococcales archaeon
ATGCTCGAAGTAGCCTTCCTAGCATCCCATATAATGTGGTGGACAACCCCCTCCGACATGATGCTACTCTACGAGATGATAACATGGCGTGCAGCAAAAGCCATGAACATTAAAGACTATTGTAGAGAACTAAAGGAGGGATGTAAAGCCGATCTACTAGTACACAATTATAGGAATCTACGCGAACTACTACTATACCATGAACCTCCAAGATACGTTATATGGAGAGGCAGGATTATAGCTGAAAACAAGGTGGAGACGACAATAAGGTAACGTCCACCTTATAAAACATAAACTATTCCACAACAGACTGTCTTTCTTCCAAAATCAAAACTTCTTAATAATTAACATCTAGTCCTAATTTAGTGCTATTTAGACTGGCTCTCACCTACAAAATAGCATTACTGTAATTTCAATCTGTCTTAGACTATCATACATAGCCATAATATTGGAATTAGATTATCTAACGAATAGATATAGTAAATTATTGTCCATTATAATTATTTAAAAAGAAGTATGGAAACTGTTTCTATGTAATTAGTGAAAAGATTTATAATATCATCTTGAAACCGTTTTATCGATAAATTATGGCAGTGAACAAGTTCGTGTACTATGGGTTGACTGCATTTATGACTGCTCTTACCGGTGTTACAGCACAGATCAGATTCTATGTGGGTCCTATACCGTACACCATGCAGAATTTTGCTATTGTTTTAAGTGGTCTCATATTACCGCCTTTTTATGCCTTTCTTAGTCAGATATTGTATCTATTAATGATAGCTCTCGGTTTACCCGTTGCATCTAATTTCAGTGGGGGTCTCGGAGTATTGCTTGGCTATACTGCTGGTTATCTCTGGGGATTTCCTTTAGCTTCTCTTCTAGTCTCTGTGTTAAGCCGCTTGTACTTGAAAAGAATGAATAAGACATTGGCTGGGCTAGAAAGGAGGGATTTAATTGTATTGCTTGGAGTTTCCTTTCTCGCTGTTCTTCCCATGTACTTGTTGGGTTATTACGTGTTCCTTTATTACGCGTTACCTGGTTCTAGGCTTTACTCGTGGGCTACGGGTATCTTAACTGGTACTGGTATAGATTTGAGTAATAGGTTTCTTGCTCTATTCGTAGCATCTGTTCTCGTCTTTGTACCCCAGGATCTCTTTATGGATCACTTGTTAGCTATTATTACAGCTAAGAATATGGCGCGAATACTTTATGCGAGGGGCTTGAGGCTTAGTTGAGCGAGTACGTTGTATCCGTGAGGGATTTAAGCGTAAGTATAGGCAGGACCAAGATTATTGAGAAAATCGGTTTTGAGTT
>JALVFK010000112.1 GCA_027030065.1 Desulfurococcales archaeon
TTTCGGGGTTTAATCCTAGTTTCTCGTATACTTTTTCTACTTCTTCTCTACTTATGCCGTATTTTGGTAGTTCGTCGCTGTGGAAGAGTCCTCCTACTCCTCCCCAGAATCGTGCATAGTCTGCTAGTTCTGTTCCGAAGCGGCGGTTTGGTTGGAGTTCTCTACCTAGTAGTCCTTTGAAGCCGGGTAGTTTTGCTGCTAGTACTCTTCCTCCCCGTAGGATTGTTTTTCTTATAACCTTGCTCTTTGTTTGCTGGAACACTTCTGTTACATCTGTGAAATCGTAGGTTAGGTCTTCTTCTCTTACTCCTCTCTTGTGGAGTTCTTCTTTTATTTCTAGGAGTTTTAGCTGGCGTAGGACTTCGTTTTCAACTACTTTTGGTAGGAGTTCTAGGCGTTGGACTCCTTTTATCTCTGTCTTTACGCCTCCTCTTATCGAGATGTTGAGGTCTTGTCTTATCGTACCTATACCGCGTTTAACCTTTCCCGTTAGTCTTAGGAGTTGGCCTATTGCTAGTGCTACTTTTTCTACTTCTTCTGGAGTATGCATGTCTGGTGCTGTAGCTATCTCTACTAGGGGTATTCCTAGACGGTCGAGGCGGTAGCGGACTTTTCTGCCTTCTTCACCTGTTTTGCGGGCTGCGTCTTCTTCGAGGCATATTGTTTGTATGCCGTATTTCTTACCGTCTACTTCGATATAGCCTCCTAAGGATATTATTGCTGTTCTCTGGAACCCTGTAGTATTTGATCCGTCTATTACTATTTTCCTCATTACGTGGATTTCATCTACTATATTGGAGTTTAATGCTTTAGCTATAGCCATTGATACTATGAGTGCTTCGCGGTCTAGTTCGTGGGGTGGTTCCTCATCTGCTTCTACTAGACAACTACTCGTTCTCGGGGCCTCGTAGTGATATATTCTACCACGCTTCCACTCAAAGAATGCTGCTATGTCTACTTCTCCCAGCTCGCTCTGGGTTGGTCTTAGTCTTCTCTCAAACTCGTCTTGTAGGTCTTTGTCTACTAGCTTGGTGGGGCAGCTGCAGAATAGTTTGTGCTTAGTGTCGAGTTGTTGGTGTATTTCTAGTCCTACCTTTAATCCTAGTGCCTCGTAGTCTAGCTTATTACTCGCCATGGTACCACCTTGGATAAATGTGTACATTGTGTCTGGGGTTGATTTCTCCAGCGATATTGGTTTGGAATAATCTTTTCACTTCGTCTGGGTTTCTTGTGCGGGCTAGTATCCAGCTGAGTTTTACGTAGGCTACTTCTGGTAGCATGTCTTCTCCGGGTATGACTCCGGCTTCAAG
>JALVFK010000113.1 GCA_027030065.1 Desulfurococcales archaeon
TAGCTAAGTGTACGTTAAGGCTAAAACAATAAAACCCCTAACAACAATATAGTCTTGATGATGACACTTGCCCCCCGGAGACCTAGATGACGTGATTACCGTGGGCTGAAACACTATTCAATAGAAGGGTGCATCGGGTATGAGTGGAAAAGTCAAGGAGGAGGTCAAGAAGTATCTAGAGTCAAAGGGCTTCACGACAAGTAATGGTGATCAGAGAATAGTGAATCTCCTAGGCGAAAAAATAGAGTTTAAGGGTGTTGTAGGAGTAGTTGAAAACAAAGTTAAAGTATACTGGAAATGGAATCCGGAGAAAAACCGGGGCGAGATAAGCGTATCAATATACAATACTGGTAAGCGAGGCAACGAAATAGCAGAAGACTTAGAGTCAAAGGGCTTCATAGTAGAAGTAGTTGACGAAAACGTCTACGGTAAAGTAAAGTTCAAAGGAGACGGTGTTAGGAAACTCAAGGAAACCATATCAAGTATTAAATAAGGGGATCGACTACTGGAAAGAAAACTCAAACAACTAGATCCCTTTACAAACAACTACATCTTCTTCTCGGCTAACGTAGAAGGAGAACCATGTATTCTAAAACAAGAATACTTAGGCATAGTAAACCTACCCTTAATATCAAAACTAAACAATTGCAGCCGACTCCTAGCCTCAATAGACTACGAGGTAGAAGTTATAGGACCAGATGAGACAAGAATAAACATTAAGCCTCTGGGTAGCCCTCTAATATCTAAGAAGTTAGTAGCTAAAACACCATTGACAAATCCAACACGATCAAATAAATGGATATCACCACAAATAAGCGTAAGAGAACTAATGAAATATGCTCAGCACATGAACCTTATTCACAAAGAAGATAAACGCGTCCAATTGAACATTCTCCCCTTTCCAGTAGAAAAAGTAATAATAAACGATAAAGTAGCAAAACTGAAAGAGGGAGGCCTTGTACTATACGAGGACCTTAGAGAACAAGAAACCGGCGATGTCAGTGAAATAGATTGGCTAAAGGTTAACGGAGAGGAACTAGTCTACAGTCATAGGGGGTTCTCGTTTAGGATTAGAGTAGAGGGTAAGCCTATTGTTACTATGATGAAAGGAAGGGGACGTACTGGTTTTAAGGTAAGGGATTCTAGTAGTGTCAAGCTTATAGCTCTTGATAATCTATTATATGTAAATACTCGGAACATTATAGTAGAACACGACTACTATAATGCTCGTATAAGATATCTTCAACCCCTAGGTGTTGTAGAGGAGGAGTTGAGTCGAGCTACTATAACCTCGCCTACAATATGTGTAGAACCAGCAAGCAAGAATACTATCTGTATTGTTTCAGTTAAGCCTATTCGACTAGAATACTATCCAGGCAAGATCCTAGTTGCAACCAGCTCGGAAGCACAGATATTGTTTTCAAGGAAAATGTTTGAATGGAATAATGCCTTGAGCATTCTATGGAGCCTAGTAAACAGGCCCGTAGAAGTAAGCGGTGATCCAAAGACGATCCTATGGCGTATAACACCATACACGGTTAAACCATTATATTTTGAAGCAAACCCATTAAATGACAAAAGAATGTATATCAAGACAATCCTATGGAATTCTACTCTCGAGCCAGTACAAGCTACTCTATGGTTTCCAGCCAAAATATTGGAAGCAAAAACCATAGGCTACAGTAATAGTGAAGTAGAGGAATTGATCCCAGACTACGATAGAGTTAAATCAACTATACCTCCCCAGGGAATAATATTGCTTGAACTAAAACTACTTAGGCTTCCCCCACTTTTCCTAAAAGAGCTTATGAGGAGAAACATACTATCACCTTATACACCCCCCTAACAATATAGTCTCAGAGGGATTAGTCATTGTTAAACGCGTTATCATCACTAATAAGGCAAGCAGAGCTAGTTAGAACTAATCCAGCAAGACTTAGAGAACTAGTAGAAGAAGTAACTAGTCTACTAGCAGATGAGCGAAGAGAAAGCAGTAATAGGTTAAATGGAGGGGTACTTCTTCCATCAAAAGGACGATACATCATTATAGGAGATCTCCACGGAGACCTAGATACATTAGAAGAGATATTAGAGAAAAATGATGTTATCAGAAGACTAGACGAAAAGAGAATAAATATAGTATTCCTTGGAGACTACATCGATAGAGGTAATAGGCAAATAGAAACAATAACTCTAGTAATGTTGTTGAAAAAACATTACCCCGAAAACACGGTTCTACTAAGAGGCAACCATGAGCCACCAAAAGAACTACCACCTTATCCTCATGACTTCCCATACGTGTTAAAAGTACAATACGGTATTGAGGGATGGGAACTCTATAATACCTTCACAAAACTATTTGACGAACTACCATACGTAGCAATAGTTGAAGGAGAGATATTATTGATGCATGGCGGACCTCCAACAAATAACATAAACAATGTAGACAGCTATAAAGAATACTTATCACTAGACACCTTCCCCCCAAGACTCGAGGTACTAGAAGAAATACTATGGAATGACCCGGCAGAACACATAGAATACAATACCCCCTCCCCTCGCGGAGCTGGATATCTATTCGGATACAAGGTAACCGAAAAAGCATTGAACTTAACTAATACTAAGATAATAGTAAGAGGGCATGAACCAGCAAATGAGGGATACAAGCTTAACCATAACGGGCGTGTAGTCACGTTATTCACAAGACACGGTCCACCATACTTTAATGAGAAAGCGGCCTATATGGTTGTTGATACTAGAGTACTCAACTGGTACCGTGATGTAGAAGAGTGGATTAGGCAGATATAGTCTCGGAAACCCTCATGCGAAGCTTACAGAAACTACATACCCTATCACTATTACTAGTAGGCATACCACAAATAGAGCACCTATAGATACTCTTCTTCTCTACTGAATAAATCTTCGCTATAACGGGTTTTAGGTGATGCAGAAAGGATTTCACGAACCCTATCTTAAACCCGGGGTACTCTAGTTCCAAGTCATTAATTTTCTCTAAGATACGGTCCTGGATATTGGTCTGACGTGGTGAGTAAGGGCATTTCATGTGCACGTAGGGAAGTCCCAATGTGTTCACGTAGTATAGTATTTCTTTATTTGATACTAGGCCTAGAGGTCTAATTCTCCCAGCAAACCCATTAGAAGCTGGTGTCTTTAACCCTAGTTTTACTAGCTCTTCTATTCTACCATTATAATAGTCTGTTGCAACAAACTTTACGAGATCATCAAGGTTATGGCCTGTTGCTACAACATCTGCTCCAACTTCTAGAGCAGTCTTATTCAGCAAGTAGCGTTTAACTATACCGCAAAAACTGCAAATAGGTCTCCTAATCCTCTTTATCCTACGCCATACTTGTACATCGCCTAGCGTAAAACCATAGTCGCTCAGCTTAACTATATAATAGTCTACACCAAGACTCTCATATAAGCTCCTTGCTATTCTAATACTTTTCTCCGAGTACTCTGGTATACCCAAGTCAATTGTAACACCTAGTAACTCATAACCATATATCTCCTTGAACTTGTTCAATACATATAATGCGGCTACACTATCCTTACCGCCACTAACTGCTACAAGAACACGTTTAACCCCTCTAACTAGCTTATAGTCATCAATAGTTCTCTTAACACGCCTCTCAAAAAACTCTACAAAATGCTTAGGACACAGCCATAGCCTAGCATATCTAACCCTATAGAATGCTGGCCTACTACACTTCTTACATCTAGGACTAGGATACGTATAAGGCATAACCAGCTCTGCCTCTAGAATCCTTAGACTAGTTATTGTAAAATTATAGCTAACTAAACGATTTTCTCAGTCAGAACACTTAGTTCTAAGCAGGGTGCATGCCCTACATATATCACTATATACTTCCTCTGTAGCTCCTTTCTCTACTAGTTTTTTAGCTATGCGCATTATTATCTCCTTAAGCTCTGGATCAGACTCTATGATCTCCTTATACTTTGCTCCCCTCCTCCCACTCACATAGTTCGATATCGCTGCAGGTGTAAGATCCATTAGCTTTGCAGTAGCATAAATACTCAACTTGTAGTCATGGACTAGAGTATAGGCTATTAGAGCCCTAACAGTCGGCAATATCTTCTTAACCGCTATTTCGCAAGGTAATCTCATAGATGTAAGTCTCCCCGAGTAATCATGTCCGTAAAAATATTTAAACTTTAACACTGTGAAAAAGAGGGAGGGTTAAAGCCATGGTAGGCTACGAGAAAGACGTAGAAGTA
>JALVFK010000114.1 GCA_027030065.1 Desulfurococcales archaeon
GTTAAGAATGGTAGAGTCTACCCAATACCTAATGATGGTATGTCATGGGATATGCCCATACCTAGATGGATACTCTGTGCTCTATGGATGGCTAAGTATGTTTCACCCAAAGTCTACAGTGACATGAACTTAACTGAGGAAACCATAGCTTTCTACGAGAAAATATACAATATAAGTAGGAGCGATGCAGAGAAAATATTCTATGACTACGTTATAGGTGGGAGAGCATCAATAAGCCTTAAAGACGATAAGCTAGTAGTAAATAATCCTTCTCCAAGACCGTTAAAAGTAATAGTAAAGGATGGAGAAGGTAGAGTTCTAGAACAATTTACTGTAGGAGCAGGAGAATCAAAGCAAGTAGGCTTGAATACGACGAACATATTAGTGGGTTACGAGTATTTTGGATGGCCTGAAGAATTCTTGTGGAAACCCTGAGAGGAGGTTGGGAGCTGATTCGTGGAAAGTGATGATACAATGATGTCTAGGCTAAGGTTTTTCATCTTAATGTCTCTATTTCTCGCGTTATTGTTTATTCTAAGTATGTTTATTGGAAGATACAATGTATTCTCCCAGGGCCTCCTACTAGATAGTGAGGCTTTGAATGTAATCTATGGTATAAGGCTTCCAAGGATAATAATAGGAGTCTTAGTGGGCCTTAGTCTAGGTGTTAGTGGAGCTGTTATGCAGAGCTTATTCCGTAACCCATTAGCTGGTCCCAGTATTCTTGGTGTGAGCCAGGGCTCAGCTGTTGGTGCAGCTGTAGCCATACTCCTCGGCCTCCAATACATCTACATACATTTCCTCGCAACAATTACCGGGTTACTAGCGGTATTGTTTACATGGGTTTTAGCGGCTAGTATAAGGTATGGTGGGAGTACTCTAAGACTAGTTTTAGCTGGTATAGCTGTATCTGCTTTTGCTTCAGCCGTAATAGGATTGATAAAATACCTCGCCGATCCCTACGATAAGTTGCCTCAAATAGTATTCTGGTTAATGGGGAGTCTTGCTGGGACTACTTGGGTTCAAGTAACTTATGCTCTACCACTAATAATAGCTGGCACGATAGTAGTCTTAGCGTTGAGATGGGTTCTCAACGTCTTAGCACTAGGTGATGATGAGGCTAGAGCGCTGGGAGTAAACGTTAAGTTGACTCGACTAGCCCTAATAATAGCTTCAACTCTTATAACAGCTACAGCTACATCTGTTGCAGGCGTTATATCGTGGATAGGCCTATTATCACCCCACATTGTTCGCAGGCTTATAGGCTATGACAACCGATGGGTTATTCCAGGCTCAGCTCTAGTGGGGGCAATCCTCCTCCTATTATGTGATGATATTGCCCGTAGCCTCATAGTAACAGAGCTACCCTTAGGCGTTGTTACTAGTTTTCTCGGAGCACCATTGTTTATGGCTATACTAAGGTATGCCAAGCCTATAGGAGGCGAGAAATAGTGGAGAAAATCATTGTAGATAACGTGTACTATCATTATCCGGGTATGGATGAAATGGTTTTAAGAGAAGTATCCTTCACCGTAAAGGATGAGAGAGTTGTAGCGATCCTAGGTCCTAACGGTAGTGGTAAGACTACTCTAATGAGACTCCTCCTAGGATTCGATGAACCAGTAAAGGGTGAGATAAAGGTTCTCGGTAGAGCTCCAGTAAGCTATGATAGACGTGAGTACGCCAAAATCGTGTCATGGGTTCCACAGGAACCTAGTATACCGTACCCATTCACTATACTCGAATACGTATTGCTTGGAAGAACACCTCATGTAGGATACCTTTCCGCTCCAAGCGAATCGGATTTAGAGAGAGCTCTAAGTGTATTGGAACTACTCGGGCTTAGAGAACTAGCCAGTAGGCCTATAACAAAGCTTAGTGGTGGTCAGAAAAGACTCGCTGTTATAGCTCGCGCACTAGCCCAAGAGCCAAGAATCTTATTCTTAGATGAACCCACCAGTCACTTAGACCTAGGCAACAAGCACCTCGTTTTAAGGATTCTAAGAAAGCTCGCCTACGAAGAGAATATTCTCGTAGTATATACTACTCATGATCCATGGGAGGCTTTAAGCCTATCCGATAGAGTACTCGTACTATATAATGGAAGAGTACTAGCATATCAGGAACCAGGACTAGTAGTTACGAGAGAATTCTTGGAGAAAATCTATGGTATAAGATTCATAGAGTGCAAGTGTAGTGATGGGAGATTCTTTGCTCTCCCAGAGTATTAGGCTTGTAGAATATTTGCTGCTATGAGTGTTGAGGTCTGACGTATACGTTTATCACTTCTTATATCGGTTACAATTTTATCTAGTTGGGGTAGGGATTCAGCTTCTAAGTGTATGAGTAGGTCGTAGATTCCATATAGTACTGCTACTTCTCTTACATTAGGGTGTTTTACTAGGTCTTCTGCTACCTCATATTCTTTCCCTGTTTCAACTGTAGCTAATACGTAGGCTTCAACCATAGGGCATACCCGGATGGATGAGGTGATTTTCTTAGCGGAGAGGGAGGGTTCTTACAGTATTTAAGGGTTTTTATAAATGTTTTAAGACATTGTATGCTTATGCTTAAGAGTTTCTAATAGTTTTAATAGGTCTACTAGAACGTATTGTTGTTTCTCTTCAACTGGTTTCTTTATATCCTCTATTCTTCTAGCTACCACTGCATACTTGTTTACGCTCTTCTGTAAGCCTGTTCGACTAGCTTTTGCTTCAAGTATCCTAGCCTCTCTCAGAGCTTCTTGTTTACTCATGTCGCTCCACTTTACTTCAGCGAAGAGACACATATTCTTACTGGTTATTACTACGTCTATTTCTTCTCCCTTATACCACCATTTCCCCACCTTACCTGTTTCTGCTTTGATTAGGTTTAGAGATATGGCATCTAGTAATAGTTCTCTACGTACTAGGGTTTCAACTATGTGTGCTAGGTATTCATTGTAGGTTTTTTCAACTATTTCTAAGACTCTTTCCTCATCACCGCTTTCTAATTGATTCATGTATGGTTTAACGTATTTAAACCAGAAGTAGAAGTATGGGTCAATTACTTCTATTTGGACGTTTCCTCTTTTCCGTCCAAGCGAGTATACTCTTTCTATGATGAAGAGTTTCTCTAATACTTCTATATACTTTGTAATAGTCTTAGACGTTATTCTAGCAATATTAGCGAGTTCTACGGGTCTAGTATATCCGTCAACTACTCCATTAATTATAGCTACATAGGTTGATGGTTCACGGAATTCTTGGCGCATAAAGTTTAATGCTTCATCGTAGAGGTATGATCCTGGTCTCAAAATATTATCCAGTATATTGGAGAATACGTCTAAGTCGTCGTTAACGTATCTAGCGTAAGCGGGAGTAGGGCCGAAAGCAGCATAGGCTTTCAATGCTTCTAAAGCACTATATTTTTCATAGAACCTCCAAGTGTCAAGGAATCTCAGAGGCTTTAGCTGAATTGACGCTGTTCTCCGACCGAATAATGGGCTCTTGTATCCTAGTAATTGTTTCTCAAAGAACGATACAGCTGAACCGCTGAGAACTATTACTAGGTTTGTATTAGGGTTTAGGTCTATGAATCTCTGTAGGCGTGATGGTGTTTCTGGATCTGCTTCAACTATGTATTGGAACTCGTCTAAGACTATGAGGAATCTATCCTTGAATTCTCTAGTTAATAGTTCTAATACTTGTTCGATATCCTCTAATAGTCCTATGGGTTTGCCTAGGAGGGTTGAGATCTTGTTTGATATATCCCTATATATTATGTTTTTCGAGGACTCTATAGCTATGTAGAATAAGTGTTTCTTATTTGAGGCGAACTTGTTTAGTAGGAAGGTCTTGCCTATTCTCCTCCTCCCATAGACTATTATTAGTCTGGTTCCCTTTGAACGGTATTCTTTTTCGAGTATGTTTAGCTCTCTTTCCCTGTCTATGAACTGGTACCGCAACTAGAGTTACCGTAACAAAATACGGCACCAGTACATAAAAGATTGCTTCTAGCATACATTAATACTACTAAGCAGTCATATTCTCCTAGAGGCTGATGCCTAGAAATGATTGATGCACTCGTTGTTGGAGCTGGAAACATAGGTTATACTACAGCTAAATACCTCTTCGAAAAAGGCTACAACATAATAGTAGTTGACCGAGACCCCGGGAAGATCAGGAGAGTCAAAGAACAGCTCGGAGTACAAGCTGTTAAGGCAGGCATAGGTGATACAGAGTACCAGAAACTAGCTAGTTCATCAAGACTAGTAGT
>JALVFK010000115.1 GCA_027030065.1 Desulfurococcales archaeon
ACGAAGTCTATTTCGCCGAGTATGAAGTAGACCGCCCAGACACCGGGTATCCTTGCTAGCTTCTCGCCGACCCTCTTGTGGTAACCGGGCCCATACTTTGCTCGTACAAGGGTTATAGTTAGATAGTCTTTGTGCAACGCTTCTGGATTAACCTTTGCATAGCATCCCTCGATGACGCCTGCCTCTTCGAGGCGCTTAATGCGGTAATGAACAGTTGACTTTGGTATATTGAGCCTAGATGCAATGGTGCTAATCGATGTCCGGCAATCCTCTTGCAGTATCTTAAGTATCTCCAAGTCAATTTTGTCCAATACTATTCTTGAGCCGCTCACATGATCACCCAGTTCTACTTATTTTGTATTTGGACTGTGTGGAAACTCTTAAAATAACCTAGTTAGTCTTTTGCTATCCAGGAGGGGTTGCGCCACGCGAACAAAAATATTGCTCGCCCTAGTAGTATCAATAATTGTAGTACTCATGGCTATAACTATAGTGTCCAGGAACCAGCATGTAGGAAAAACCGTGGCAGAAGCCATTAATGTAAGCAATGCGTCGACGATGAGTAGTAGCGCTCTGGAGGCAACACAAACAAGCAGTGAATGCGACATCTCCAGAGCGAAGATAGCAATATACAATGGTACAGGAGTATGGAATTCGGGGCTAGAGGCGATAAAGCTCTATCTCAGCTCAAGGCACATAGACTTCGTCGTAGTAAACGCCTCCACCATCAAGGAGCGGGGTCTATATGGCTACAATGTACTAATAATTCCTGGAGGATGGGCTTATGATTACTATAAACAGCTTGGGTCTAACGGGGAAGCAGCGATACGGGAATTCGTGAGACATGGTGGGGGCTATCTAGGAGTCTGTGCAGGCGCCTACTTCGCAGCTAAGGCCATAGTATGGGAAGCGAACATATACCATTATTCACTAGGTATAGCCGATGTACTCGCCATAGGTCCAAAGCCTAACTATCCTTGGCCAACACAAGCATACATAGCGATAAACATGACGAGCATAGGTATAGAGAACGGGCTCAACGCGACGTATAAGGCACTCTATTACGGTGGCCCTGAGTTCAAGCCCCTAGACAACGATACAGTAACAGTAGTAGCAGTGTACGGTGACTCTGGTAACTCAGCAATAATACTAACAAGGTACGGCGAGGGCAGAGTTGCGCTCACTGGCGTGCATCTCGAGGTAAGCGAGAACACGTGGCCAGTACTAGACTTCCTAATAAAGTACCTCCTAGGATGCATAGAGCCCACAAAATAACCTA
>JALVFK010000116.1 GCA_027030065.1 Desulfurococcales archaeon
GCCATGTTGGAGCTATTATTAAGCCCTCATCTCCAGCCATATAGACTGGTATTCCTCCAAGCCTCTCAGCAACTATAGCTGTTCTAAGACTAGTATATGATATAGCATTAGCTATAGCGTAATGATAAGAGGGGGAAACGATAATACTACCACAATACACTATGTTTTTCTCACACATCTCTACAAGACCGTAGGCACGTATATTTCCCTTTAAGTACTCTTCTATAACCCTCTTCGAAGCCTCTAGCTTCTTCGCGTTTACTGTGCCTCCTCTAACAATTATTTTCTCCGAGTAAACTGTATTGAATAGCTTGTACAAGTAGTTGCGTACCTTTATCTCATCTACCTTTTTACCTATATCTGTACCGAGAATACCTCTCTTCAACATACCGTACTTGTCTCCATCAAACCATATTATCCCATAATATCTTCTAGTAGACATTAAAGCCTCTCTTATAGCCCTAATGGTCTCAGCCTTTGTATCCATGGATTTCTCAGTATCTCTGAGGGCTTGAGCCAGCTTGTTTAATGCTCTACTAGCTTCTGGTCTCTCGTAGAGGGCCTCTTCTATCTCAGAGTCAACAAACAATAAGACTGATGCAATAAACTCTAACTTCTCCAACCGGATATTGTTTCCGGCTTCCTCTAAAATCTTGCCGAGTCGTCTAACATTTATCCATAAGAGTCTTGGAGTCCACCATCTCTTATTAATAAGGTTTCTTAAAGCCTCAATGATATCGGTATTGTTTCTATTGTTTTCCTCTAACCTCCTATACAATTCTTCATGTAATCTACTACGCAGTAATCTTACTCTAAGCTTCTCCGATACCTCTCTAAGTATTTCTTTATCTACTTCTACTTCTCCAGAAGCTATCATTGCAGCTAGTTGGAGGAGAGCTATTTTAACAGCTAGTCCAGCTACATCACTTGTACTCGGGAAGGAGACTTCTTTATCAGGGGTTAAGCCTAGAAGCCTTAACGCTATTTCATTGAAGACCGTGTTGAGCCCAGCTAGTCTTTTAATGAGGCAGTAGGGGCATAGTCTTTCACCGGGCTTAAATACTGGTCTCCAAGTAGTCCAGCACTCTTCTAGATCACGATACCCTATACCATCGTCTCTTGGTGTACATAGTGTTCTCATAGCCCATTCCTTATAGTCATCGCTAACTCTTCCTCCGGGAAGCTCTCTTCCAGGAACCCATAGTATAGCGGGAGCGTGTTTGCAGACCGTACAGCTCCTCCAACGATGTTTTCCTAGTTCTCTATCTATTCTCT
>JALVFK010000117.1 GCA_027030065.1 Desulfurococcales archaeon
GTCTGTTATCTTCTTGATATACAATAGTCTCTGGAGGAGTCTTGAAGCCTTAACCCATTTCCTCGATCCAAGCCTTGTTTCACGGTCAATTATTCTTAGGGCATCTGAGAGCCTATTTGTTACTAGAATTGGTTTTCTACGCAACATTGCTCTAATGTTTTCTCTTACAAACCATACGCCTATGGGCAGATTAAAACCAGGGTAAATCTCTCTCAATACTATTGCTACTGCCTGCCTCCTCCTAGAGTAGAGGTGTTCTGCTACTGCTAGTCTTGTTGCATAGTAGCATCCGCCTATGCTTGCATATGTTGTTCTCCCATGGTATCCCTCGTAGTCTCCTTCAACTACTATCTCTGATTCCCCGGGGTTCCATGTTGATCCAGGCCACCATGCCTCCATCCACTCAAAACTCCACTTACCTGGAACAAGTATTGCTATGAATAAGTTATCATAGTGTCTTCTAACATATACTTCTATCTCATTTATCTCTGGGTAGTCTTTGATCTTCTCTATGAGGTGTTTGGATACTGTGTCGTCTACTGCAGTTATACTCCACCTAGTTGGAACGAGTCTGCGGAGCTTCTTGGTTCCAACAGCTCCTATACTTAGTATTCTCTGAATATGTGTTACCGGGACACCTCTCTCGTAGAGCATTATTATTGCTTCACTAGCCTTTAGATCAGTATCAGTGTATGCTCTATCTATTACTCTCGGTATCCTAGGATTACCTATTACACGGAAATTCTTTAAGGGTGCACGAGGGCCCTGGGGTGGCTCGTACTCACTGAAAGATAATACTGGTTTAGGTGGCTTCTCTAAGTATACTTCTACTTCAACTGGTTTAACAGACAATACTACTTCATGGAGACGAGTTATAAATGGACTATAAACGTCTCTTACAGATATCTTCTGAGACCCAGTTACAAGACTCCACCGATAGTCTAGGATTTTCTCAAGGCTTAGGTTAACCCATTTCTCAGGTAAATCATAGATACTAGTATCCCCTACTACTGGGGGGAGGGAGGGACCAACGTTTACGTAGGGATAGCCGTAGCGGCCTATGAAGACTGATGGCGGAGACGATCCATATAGTTCTCTTGAACCATGTACTCTTCTAAGCTTTACAAGAGCCATACGCTTAGCTAGAAGAGGACAATAACTTAGACCACAGAGACCCTTCCCCCTACATATAGCACAAAGTCTAGGATCTATCCTAGTGCTTTTCTCTCTAGGCATCTCCAAGCCTCTATGCATACATATATCATAGATATCTA
>JALVFK010000118.1 GCA_027030065.1 Desulfurococcales archaeon
CGTATGCGTGCCAGCTCGGCTAGGGCGGTGGCGAATATGGTGAGGATGCCTGCCTGTAGGAGGATTACTACTGTGTCCATGGTGTTCAGAATTTTTAACAGATCTAAGGGATTAATAACCATAATTTTTCGGTTTAAGACAAAAACTATGGCGAAGCGGCAACGACGCGTCTAGGGGCGTCTAGGCTCCGCGTGTGGGCGGCCCCGGGGGAAGGGGGGCTCGTCGAGGCTGTGGGCTGCTCCGCGGTCACCCGGTGTTGGGGGCTGCGAGGACGCGTCTGCCCCGCCTGCTGGCGCGCTCGGCTATTCTCCGGGGGTGGTTGTCGAGGAGTGTGACGCGCGTGTAGCCTAGGCCTATGCCGCGGGATTTTCCGACGCCTATTAGTGAGGCGAGGGCTAGGAGGCGGTCGAGCATTGATAGTACTTTTTTGCCGCGTGTGTCTACCCTGTAGGTTATGGTGCCTGTGAAGCCTGTGATTTTGCGGCTGCTGTCGTATATTGTGGACCTTGTCTGGACGTCCAGGAAGGTTGGTGTGAGTGCGTAGTTGGCGCGCCAGGGTGAGGTGAGTATCTTGTCGGCGGCGTAGAGGTTCCAGAGCTCGCGGAGGCTGTGTAGTATTAGGCGGGGCTCGGGTATCTGGGTGTACCTGGGCTTCTTGGAGCGCTTGTTGAGCTTTGGGAGTTGTAGCTGGGTGGGTGTGAGGAACTCGAGCTTGACCTTGGCGGCTGGGCGTATGCCTAGCCTGAGGGTGTCCTCGGTGTAGAAGTTTATGCTTTGTAGTGAGACGAGGGCCGGGGTTGAGTAGACCTCTATCCTTGCCGGGAGGGAGACTAGGAGTTCGGCGAGGGCTGGCCTGTCTGTTACCAGGGAGAGCCTGAATAGGTAGGGCTTCCCGGCGTAGAGCGTGAGGGGCGGGCCTGGCCGGTACTTTATTAGCGGCTTGCCCGAGGCGAGGAGCGGGGTGGTGGAGTAGGGCTTGCGGCCGCCCGGCTCTAGGAGGGCTGCGAGCTCCTCTACGCGGGTCTCCTCGGCTAGCTTGTAGAGCGCCTGCCTGACCGTCTTGCCCGTGTAGGGCTGGGCCGGGGTGTCGCGGGACACGGTTAGTGTGAGCCAGAGCTCGAGTACTGCGAGGCGCTTCATGGCTTGTACCCGAGTAGAGCCTTTGCCAGGGGCGTGGCCCGGTAGGTGGCCGGCCTGGAGCGGGTCTTCTCTAGGAGGCCCCACTCTTCGAGGCGGCGGAGCCTGTCGGAGAGGGTGGACTTCGGCTTTCC
>JALVFK010000119.1 GCA_027030065.1 Desulfurococcales archaeon
AAGATAAGCATTAAGGATATAGATGGACGCTGGCTCCGTAAAGGTGCTCGTATAGAACTAGACATCTACGTCCATAACCGAGAAGTATGGTTTATAGAAGTAAAATCTCTAGTAGAACTCAATGATGTCGAATGGTTTCAAACACGCTGTGAGATAATGGAGAAAGTCTTGGGTAAGAAGCCTACGAGAAAATTAATCATAGCAATAGATATACTCAAGGAGGCGCTAGAGAGAGCGAGAGAACTAGGAATAGATGTAATCTATACGAACGTACACGAGGTAAA
Source organism: Desulfurococcales archaeon (assembly GCA_027030065.1). GTDB lineage: Archaea > Thermoproteota > Thermoprotei_A > Sulfolobales > WANQ01 > JALWGO01. The sequence continues at coordinate 285 of JALVFK010000119.1, forward strand.
CAAGTAAGGATAATATGGGATAACTTTAGACGCTTCTCAAAAACACTATATCATTCTGGGGGAGGCAGTGTATTTAGTTAGACTGTTTACTGTATTATTTGTAATCTCTTTGATTACGCCATATATTGTTGTGGCTCAACAAGTAGTAGATATTGATGCTCTATGTATTGTTAAGAGAGTTGTTGATGGTGATACCATTGATGTATTGGTAACACGTGTTTTTGATGAAAAATACTTTATGCTTAATGGTAGGGAGGTTAGGGTAAGGTTTGCTGATATTAATGCTCCCGAAATATATACTGTGGAGGGTAAGGCTGCTAAGGACTTCTTGTACGGGCTAGTTCAGGGGAGGATAGTTTACTTGGATATAGATGACTTATACGTATATGACCGTTATGGTAGGATTGTAGCAGTAGTATATCTTCCAGTAAACAATACCACTCTACTTAACGTAAACTTGTACCTAGTAGTTAAGGGCTATGCCGAGATAACAGACTATCCAAACGAGTTCAATCCTACTACTTGGAGACTCTACCTGGAGAAAAACACTATGACAACCAGTAGGCCATCAGCTACAGTCAAGGAGGAAACCAAGACTGTAACCATAACACACTTGTATATTACAACTAGAACCGTAGAAGAAACAACAACTAAGACAACATATACTACGATCACTATAACTAAAACCCAGCAAGCCCCGATAACACAGAGGGAAACCATAACGATGACTCAAACCATAACGGTGACTGCCAAATCCAGTCAAAGTACTGGTCTAGGAGTAGACCAGGTAATAATCGTAGTGTTATTGATAAGTATTGGATTAAACATAGCACTATTATACAGGGTATTAAAGAAATAAAACACCGAGGAAGAGGAGAGGGAAAAGACCCTTTAATCGCGTTTTCTTTTAATGCTCGCTCCCATTAGTGCTACTAGAACTATTAATACCATTACTATTGGTATGAGTGGTAGCTCTGGTATTGGT
>JALVFK010000120.1 GCA_027030065.1 Desulfurococcales archaeon
TCTTTACTGTTGATTTTATTAAAAAATATATTTTGTCTACTGCTTTTTCTGGACTTAGAGTAATGGGAATTGTTATCTTACCTGGTATTATATCGGTTATATCCTTGTTGTAGTCGGCATAGACTACTGGTATATATTTAGCCCCTAGCATTTTTAATGCATTGAACCGGTGATGTCCGTCTATAATTGCTAGAGTTCTTTCATCAACTATTATTGGCTTTAGTATATACCCTAGTTTTCTAATACTTTCTGTAATTGTTACAAGGTTTTCATATATTACTTCTTCATGTTCTATTAGTTCTCTTGTTTTCAACAGTTCTACTCCTTTAGATAGACGATAAACCACAATAAGAATCATCCTCTATATTTTTGGTAGGTAACTTAGGTTTATCGTTTTTGGCTCACTGTCTGCGAGTTTTCCTGAAAGGAATTCGTCGTAGCCGCTTAGATCTAGTAGTCCATGGCCGCTGAAGTTGAATGCTATTATCTTTTTCTCATTGTTTTTCTTTGCTTCTCTAGCAATATCTATGACTGCTTTCACTGCGTGTGCTGTTTCTGGTGCTGGTACGAATCCTTCCGTTTGAGCAAATATTCTTGCTGCTTCAAATACTTCTGTTTGTTTATAAGCTACTGCTTTAACGATATTATTATTTAATAATATGCTTAGGGATGGAGCTACACCGTGGTATCTTAATCCTCCTGCATGGATTGGTGGTGGAACAAATCTATGGCCTATGGTATGCATTTTTATTAATGGTGTTAGGCCAGCACTATCACCGTAATCATATGTGTATACACCTTTTGTCATAGAGGGTGCGGCTTTGGATTCAACGGCTATTATTTCTACGTCAAGCTTTCCTCTAAGCTTATCATATATGAAGGGATAAGTGAATCCAGCAAAATTGCTTCCACCTCCAACGCACCCTATTAGATAGTCTGGATCTTCCTCACCCAGGTATTCTAGTTGTTTCTTTGCCTCAAGTCCTATAACCGTTTGGTGCATTAGGACGAAGTTTAATACTGATCCTAGAGAATACTTGGTGCCGGGATTAGTTAAGGCGTCTTCTATTGCTTCGCTTATAGCTATTCCAAGACTTCCTGGATTATCAGGGTCTTCTTCTAATATTTTTCTACCATAATTGGTTAGATTACTTGGACTAGGTACTACTTCGGCTCCGTAGAGCTGCATTAATATCCTGCGATAAGGTTTCTGCTTATAGCTTACTCGAACCATATAGACTCTTATTTTTATATTAAATAATGCGCCCGCAAGTGCAAGTGCACTACCCCATTGACCAGCACCTGTTTCTGTTGTCAGCCTTTCTACTCCATCTATTTTAGCAAAATACGCCTGTGCTACTGCCGTATTTACCTTATGGGCGCCAGTAGGTAGTACGCCTTCATACTTGAAATATATCTTTGCTGGTGTTCCGAGTTTATTTTCGAGTCTTCTAGCCCTTATTAGAGGTGTCGGCCTACCGAGTTCTAAATAGGCTTCTCTAACATCCTCGGGAATACTTATGAATCTATCATTGCTTATCTCCTGGGCTACTAGAGAAGATGGAAACAATTCTTCTAATTTATCTGGGCTTAAGGGATCCCCGTTTTTATCGAGTGGCGGCGGTATTTTTTCTGGTAGATCTGGTACTATGTTATACCATTTATCTGGTAGTATTTCTTCTGATTGAACTGAACGTATTTTATTTTTAGCTAATTCCATTGGCGCAACATTTACACCCCGGAAGACACCACGTTAGTGGGATTTATAGTATATAACGTTTACCATAATAAGCTACATTGGAAGTAAAGAATAGTATGCTCGAGGGGCGAGAGTTCCTCATCGTTTCCTCGGCTCGGCTGGAAGACTTCATTGCCAATATACTTCTATGTAAAGTTTCGCGCTAACTTAATAAATAGCTTACTCTTTATTCTTATCTTGACCGGGTTCCCTGGGGAGACTGAGCCGTAGGGCTCTGTGTGAACCCCAGGATCCGGCTCCCCCTGTTACTTCTTGAACTCTATTATTATTATACCCTCATCTATATGCGTATCTAGCGTTACATCTAATTGTCCAGCAAGACTCAATATGAGTGCCTCTAAAGCCTCAAGAACTTTTTTCTCTGTTTTAGTTGTTATGCATGTTATTTTCACTGTATCTCTTCTTTCTTCTAAGGTTATTTCACCAATACCAGAGAGGAGCAGAAGAATTGTATCCTTTAAGGCCTTTGTTCTATCTATTTCTCTTATCCTAAGTATTAAGCCTAGTCTTTTGCCAGTTGTTTCCCAAATACTTTTATTTACGTTACTTATATCTTCTATTGGGTTAAATGTTAGACCAGCTGTCTTCATGTATTTTAATATTATTTGCTCGTAGAGTGCTTGCTCAGGGTTTATGCCATGTTTTTCCACATTTATCGCTGCGGTTAATAGTCTTCTTAGATAGTTTGAGAGACTCATACCTTTCTTCTTAGCGATATCGCTTATGCTTGTTATTATGTCTTCATCTAAGGCTATTGTTTTACGTCGTTTAACCATAGCTTTAAACCTGCTCCACAAATTTTATTATACCTATGCCTTCATCAATTTTTGTCTCAACAACATTATATCCTAATCCTATAACTATACCCATGACAAGCGATATGAGGGCATTTATACCGTTTTTATTCCTAGCCAATGCTACTATTGTTAATGTATATTCCGTTCCATTATTTGTTAATAACACTTCTCCAGCATCCATGATTACCGGTTTTAAATATGTTACTATACTGTCCACTGATTTAACGCCTTGGGCTCTCATCATAGATGCTATAAGTTTTCCCGCTTTCAACCACTCTTTTCTTAGTTCTTCATCGTTATTGTCTACTTTGTTTAAAATGGAGACAGGTATTAGTGTAAATCCTAATCTTTTCATTTCTAGTAGGAGAAGGTACTCGTTTATTGCTTGAGATATTGGTATGCCGCCACGGGTGTATATTTTTGTGCCTTCTGTTAAGAGTTCTTCGACTATTTTTCTAATAGGTTTACCTATTCTATCAGCTAAAGCTATTATCTCTTCTATTATGTCTTCTGATACTGGTATCAGCTTTGCTCCACGTTTCTTCGGCAAAATCTAGTTACCCCAGACAAGTAGAATATATGGGTGCAGAAGAATTTTAGGGTACTGGAAAACATTTGAAAAAAAGTTTTGGTTTAAAGATTATTAGTTTAGCCAGATATCTTCTTGAATACCAATATTAGTACTACTATTGCTATTAGTAACGCTATAATTGCTACAGCGAGTGTAGCATATAGCGTTGATGTTAGCGCGTCAATCGATTGCTTTAGTACATTGATGTTATTGTTCATGTTCTCCGTTAGCTTGGCTACATCGCTTCTTAAGTTACCTAGATCTGTTGATAATGTGTTAAGCCCTGCTTGTAACGCCTTTATGTTGGCATTGAGTGTTGCTGATAGGCTTGATACATTTGCTTTTAGTGTTGCTATTTCGTTAGCCATATCTCCTAGACGTGTATTAACCTGGTCTGCAAGATTGCTTAGAGCCGATGATAATTCATTTATACTCTTTGTTAGTGAGTCAAGTCTACCATTTATTACTGTTATGCTTGCATTGAGTGCTGAGACCTCTATTGATAACCTATCGGTCGTAAACTTTAGATCACTTACAGTGCTACGTAGTTCCTTAACTGAGTCCTCTAGGGTCTTTACAGTGTTCTCAAGCGTTGATAATCTAATACTTACTTCTCCTAGTGCTAACTGCAAGTTCATTACAGTATTCTTTAGGTCGTCTACAGTATTCTTTATATCGTTGACTGTCTGCTCAAGGTCCGATATTCTTGATCCATAGTCTACTAGTATGTACATTTCCTTGGACACTGTTGCTGTCATGTTCTGCCATATTGCCTTTACTATGAGCGTGCTCTGTCTGTCTAGTCCTAGGACTGGTACTGAACCATTACCTACATAGTAGCCGCTTTCTGTGTCGTATGATAGGGTAAATGATGTTTTCTCTAACTCCTTTGTAGGTGGAACTATACATACTTTTACTATAGCATCCGTTACTTCTTGATCGCCATAAGTGACCTTTGCCTCGACCTTTATTATCTCACCTTCTCTTACAACACCTAGGAACGGGGCCTCTGATGAACCTGGCTTGAAGTGTGTTATTGATATTATTTCTATATTTAATGCCTTAAACTGTAATACTATATCCTTGGTATAGACTCCCGGTGTTGATAAGTCTAAGGCTTCCTCGTATGGCGTGTATCCCTCTTTTGTTACTTTTAACACATATACACCTGGCTTTACTTCTAAACTATATGTTCCATCTGCAGCAGTTGTAGTTGATGTTATTACGACACCATTTAGTAATATTGCTACTGTGGCTCCCTTGACCGGATTACCAGCTCCATCTACAACCTTGCCTTTTAGAACAGCTAGTACTGGCGCGAAGTCTATTGTTAGTGTTACCTTATCACCAGTTGTTGAATCATATACAGTTATGGTATATGTCCCGTACTTTATTAGACTTGTTGGCTCCTCCGGGAACGCGTATAGTATTCTATCAAATTTCCCGTTCGCATCAGTCTTTACTTGATCTACTGCTACTAATTGTCCATCGGGATTAGTCATTACAAATGTTACAACGGTATTTGGTGATGCCGTACCGTTTATTCTCACAGTATCTCCTGGGTGATATATTGACTTATTTGTCGCAACTGTTAATGCTTGTGCAACTATTGGTAGCGCTAGTAAGCTTGCCGCTACTACTATTACTGCTAGTAAGCTTAGTACCTTGTTCATATCTTACACCTGGTTATATATACTCGGGCTATTCATATATGTAATTTAAGTGCGGGATATTCATTTATTACTCATATAGGGTTAAGGTCAATATAAAAAATATTTTTATTTTTATTTATCCCTTACGATTTTACTCTATTGTTAAAGAGTATTCTATCACTGTTTCTGATAATGGCTTCATCGACGTTAAGCTCTCCCAGAATAGTATCTTTACTGTATAGTTACCCGGTTCTAGGTTGGTTCCTAGGTCTGCTGATACTGTTGTTGTTCCTGGTGCTAGGTTGTAGTAAGTCGTCCATCTTATGTCGTATACGCTGCCATCCTTCATTATTACTGCTATTACTGTTAGCTGTGGTATCGTTGCTGTGCCGTTTATGAATATTGGTATATCTAGTATGTATGATGTTGTCCCGGGTACCACTTGTATTTCCTTGAACTCTATGCCAGTTTCGTTGGGTGCTACTGGGTATGCTGGTGGTTTTGCTCCTAGAGGTATCTCTACTACTACCTTGTATAGTGTTAGGTTGGTACCTACCTCGGGTGGTGGTGATGCAAATGCATCATTGAATATTAGGTATAGTTTGTCTTGTTTCTTGAATACTACTGTTGCGTTGTCGAATTTGAAGTTCTGTAGTAGGAAGTGTCTTGGTGGTGCAGTAACTAGTAACTCCATTGCCCTCTTCGTCACACCAGTTGCGTCAGTGTCGGTGCGTATCGTTAATGTTGGCTCATACCCAATGTATGGGTTTAGTAATCCCCATACATTAGTACGTACTGCATCGTATAATGCTAGTGCATCGCTATCACATATCTTTACTGTCATGTAGTAGCCTGGTTCTAGTACTACTGGTGTGTCTACCTTGTATATTACTGCTATAGAGCCCTCGAAGGCCTTGTACTCTGCATCCTCTGGTGTAAATGTTATGTTTCTTATGTAGTTGCCGTTCTCATCCATGAACCATACCTTGATTGTTGGAGGTTCTGCTACTACCTTTAGTGTTGATGATAATGTCTCCTTCTTGTAGCCTGCAGCAAAGTCATCTGTGTATTTCACAACTATTACATCACCCGGACCAGTTACCTCTACGAAGCATTTTCTAGCTGCTAGTTCACAGCAGCCTAGTGGTCCAATGTCAATTAATGGTGAGACGAACGTGTCTGTTCTGTTGAAGAACTTCTGTGGTATTACCCATGATGCTGCGCCCGAATTGAATGGTATGTATGATGTTTCTAGTAGGTATCTTTCTTCTCTATCCTTAGTTGCCTTTACTGTTACTATCAGTGTGTTGTTTGCTGCTTGTTCCTTGATCGTATCATTTGATGTCTGCCATGCTCCTAAGAATACTAGGTCTGGGTCTACTATGAATACTCTTATTCTATCTACTGGTAGTACTTCTCTTGTTTCAGTTATATCTATGGAGGTATTGGTACTGTTTGGTATTATATCACCTTCTGTTGGGTCTACTTTGAATATGTACATTACTGCTGTGTGATGCTCTATCCTTACTGTATCACCGCTTGCATCAGGTGCAGCATCCACAGAACATAACATACAGCCGCTTGGACCACATACTGTTGTTCCAGGTACCCATCTAGCTCTTGATGTTATTCCGTCAACATAGTTTACTGATATTTTGTTGGCTATACTAAGTGTTAGTGGTGCCTGGCTTAAGTTAACCCAGTATACTATATCGTCGTTTAGCCATACTGTTGCTACAAACTTACTGGTATTAGGCCCGGTCTCATTGAGTATTACGGGTACCTTTCTTACAATGTTGTTGTTTACATATACTGTAAGTGTGGCATTGTAGGTGTCATATGATTTTGAATCCAAGTTGCGATCAGGTTCTTCAAGTACTACTCTTATCGTACCATTTACTACTGCTGTATTCTCTTCGATGTATATCTTACCGTCATGTGGCTTGAATACCGCTGTTGTGCTAAGGTAAGTACCGTCTCCGGCTACATATTCTACTAATAGTGTAGCATCAAGGAATGTTTCATTTACTGGTATTATTACTGCTCCTTCAAATAATGCTTCGTCTACCTTTGATAATGTTACTGTTACGGGTCCGAAGAGTGGTCTTGTTAGGTTACAGCTGCTTGGAGCGCCTGGTAATACAGTTACTCTTGCAGTTACGAAACTTGCTAGGATACTTGTTGTGTCCTTGACTGTTATGTGTGCTATAACATTGTGGTTTCCTGTTTCTGTTGAGTGTAGTATTGGGTACTCATTTCTATCTAATGTTAAGCTTATCTCTGCTGGTGGGAACTTCACTGTTATTGCTGAACCTTTGTTCGCTATGAAGTCTACCCATTTGATTGTTAGGTTGTCTCCATAGTTTGGCATTGGGTTTAGCCATGATATATTGAATGGTACTACTCTTAGGAATTCGTCCTTGAATGCTACTGTGAACTGCCCATATGCTGTTCTACAGATGCTTATTGTTATGTTCTTTGTCATAGTTGCGGGTACGCCATTGACTAGTATTTCTATTTCGCCCACTAGTCTAGGTGCTCCTGGCGTTAGGAATCCAGCATATACTGGTATTATTGACAGGTTACCTTCATAGAGTCTCCAGTCATAACATGGACATGCTGGACATGGTCCGTCCTTTACTATGTTCCATTGTCCGTCCTCTAGGTTGGTGTCATTAAATCTCATATTGAATGTAAACCATATTGGTGTTGGCGCACTAAAGTCGCTTGTGTAGTCTGTGCCATTGTATGTTACTACAAGACCCGTGTCATAGAATTCTGGGTATACTGTTTTATTCGCTACTAACACTAAGCCTCTTACAGCTGGATCGTAATCGTAGTACTCCACTACTAACCATGATCCCGGTACTATCAGTAGGCTACCATTGTTAAAGCTGAATATTCTATCATTTAGCGGTCTTACTGCATTATTGTATATGTCTTCTGTATTATTTGCCTCTAGTGTAGTGTTGAATGTTACTGGGAATGTGTAAGTAAAAGTGCTTGTGTTCTCACCAGTTTCGTTTAATTCTTCTTCAGCGCGTTCAAAGTCTATTAAGCGGAGAACACTTGTCACTGGATCCTTGTAGTATACATATACATTAATTTGCGAGTGTGGCAGTGGTACTCCATCATATGCCCAGCTGTCTAGGTTTGCGTCCGGGTCTATTACTGTTATGTTGAGCTCATGTGGGAATGATGGTTTTGATACTTCTATTGTGCCTAGCGTGTAGAAGACGTCAAATATCCATGAGCTTGTTGATCCGCTTTCATCGTCTGTGTATATTACTTCAAAACAGCTTATTTCGTTGAGTACTGCTGGGTTTACTGCCAGTCCTGGTATTGATTCTACTAACGCCTGCAGCGTTGTCGCATTATGGAACTTGCTGGTGTTTACTCCCATCTCAACGAAGTTTAGTACTATCCATCCCTCTTTTTCTGTACCATTGAGAAGGTACGCTTTTACTGTTAAGTTTACTAGGTGGCTGTCGGCTGCAAACGGATTCCAGTTCTTGTCCCAGTCGTTTAGTACTAAATGTACTACTGTCTCATTGAATGCTGGATAGTGTTTTCTATCTAGTGTTAGTTTACCGTCTGTTGGTGTATACGTGTAGTAGTATGGACCTAGGTCAATTGAGCCAGCAGTATTGTTAGATATTCTGAAGAGTATTGAATATACATCGCCTACTGTTAGAGGTGATGTACCATAGGTTGTACTATTTATTAACAGATATCCACTGCTATTTACTGTGAAGTTTATTTTTGCCACTGGTGGTACATTATTGAATGTAACCACGCTGCTTCCATTTATAAATACTGTTATGTTGGCTGCTGTTACATTGTAGTTTAGGTAGTAGAAGAATGTTTGGTTCTTGTAGAACTTGTATACTGTGTTAGTTGTACTCGCACTTGCTAAGATTGCTGCACTTGCTACTATGTTCATTAGTGGCGTTGCTATCGAGAGGATCATTATTGAGAGGAATATTATTGATATTATTCTCGTGTTCATAACTTATGCACCTGGGATACTTTACTTTCTGAATGTCTTGTTAAAAGCGTAGCCTTAAAATAGTGTGTGGCTACATTTGTATACTTTTGCATACAACTCTATACATAATCATTGGTTATTTGTTACTATTACTATGTACGGTAAGTATAGCAGAAATACATGTGCTGGACTTCCACCACGCCATGTTATATAATAGCCTTGTATGAATAACTCTGTACTTTTTCCTTTGCTTAGAATCTTACCGTCATAATACCTCTGTAGTATTCTAGGTTTTATGGTAGGTTTTAACGGATACGCATCATTGTATATTCTAAGGTACTCCCTTGTTTTATATGCAAGTACACTCAATAATGTTTTCTTAGATATTACCTTGATCAGCAGTGAAGCGACTGGTTCGTTTAGTACTTTGTACAACCATATTTTCTCAAGTATTATTTTAATATACCTATCCTCGTATATCGGTTTATCAATTATTAACAATATATTTGTTATATTCATCTTCTTATTTATTATTGTTCCGTTTCTCGTTTTAATTATCAGATTATAGGAATTGTTTAACGATGTATAATTTACTTCTAGGTTTAATGGCAGTTTTTTCACTCTAAACGAACTATTATTAAAGAATTTTACATTTAAATCGAATTTAACTGATGTGAGAGTTGAAGGCGCAACACTGTATGCCCTATCAGTTATAACAATACCTTGATCAACTTTTACGGCATTAACTGTTAGGCGTTCTGTAGTTATATTGTAATCTAAATACACAAGGAATCTTCCATTAATAATATTTGGTTGATGATGTCTCCACGCATATATATATACTGAAGTATTATTTATAGTAGTTGTTCCTTGAACTGCTAGCAACGTCTCGGGATTCAATATATCTGGATAGCTTACATTACTTATAGTTGCACCTGTTAGCAGGTCATATATACGTCCTAAAAAGAACAAAGCAATGTTTTGTGTACCATACTTTATATTGAATTCTCCTTTTAGAAATAATGACAACTTTACCATATTACTGTCGTTACCTTTTGCTAAAAAAGTATTATAGAAGTATAATATTGGGGAATCAAGTACTAAACCTGATTCGTTATAACAATATAGACTAAAGGTACCATTCACTTCTATGAAGCCGTAGCTATTATTGTATCTGTTAAATAATACTGGACATATTGTGGGATCTATGAATTCTTTTCCTCCAGGCTGAAAGAGACCCCATTTAATTGATGATAAATAATCTACATAATCGTTTGAAAACGTATTAATATGTAACTTAATTATATTTCCGTTACATGTTATAGCGTATAATTCGGTATCATATTTTAGGAGATTTTTATCTATACTTACCAAATAGTTGTGTACTGATATTATATTTGTATCACCTTGATTATAGTTGTAAACTATGATGTACCTTATGGGGCATATGGGGCTACTCTTTAGCACGTATGCTGAGCCGTTTTCTATTAGTTCTATATTTTCGTTAATTGTTTTGAATTTTCTATCTATATTATAGATAATTTGTTCTTGCATAAATTCTAAATTATTTATATAATTGTTCACAAGCGCAATAACGCTTACTGATATCAGCATTATAATGAGAGCCGAGATTACATTTGAAATTCCTTTTCTCAATACTACAACTCCCCTCTAACTAGAGGAACTTTTTTAAAGGGTTACACTATTTCGGGATAAAAATGAAAAGGGGAATCGCTACTATTACTTCGGAAATAATATTAACAATAATAGCTATGTCTTTGATGATTCCTTTACTGGCCTATATAGAGACTTTAGGAGATAGGTATAATGCTAATGATGTATTCTCATCGCCGTCGGTATGTGTAACGTACAGATACATTGATTTCAGCAAAATCTTGCTGTATAATGATTGTAGCTACGATATCAAGGTCTATAGTCTTAATGGTTTAAAGATTAATTACTCAATACTATACTATAACGATACAATAAAATCATTTACAAAGACCTCAATTATATACTCAAAGGAATTACACTTGCTTGTACTCAATATTTCATCACCTAAAATAATCTTAAACACTTCCCATGGCATGCTCGTACTTGCTAGGAGATAACAGAGATAGAAGTAGCGCCGGGGAGGGGATTTGAACCCCCGACCACCGGGTTAACAGCCCGGCGCTCTACCGCTGAGCTACCCCGGCACACCATCAAAATATCATATACTACCTTTTTAAATTTTTAATCATCTTCAAATTAAGACCATAATATAAAAAATACCCCTAACCTCAAACTATTAGTGGATATGACGAGTGGAGGGCCCGTAGCTCAGCTAGGCAGAGCGGCGGGCTCCAGTCATCTATGGGTCTTATGACCCTCTCGGGGGATGAATGTTGACTGGAACGCGGAGAGACCCGTAGGTCGGGGGTTCAAATCCCCCCGGGCCCACCACATAACGAGAGAAGACAAGGGCTCCTAACAAAATATACCCACTTCTAACCTATCATTACCCCATGTGTTAACATAACATTAGGCATAATGGTTTAAAAGGACCGTAGAAAAGGTATTAGGAACGGGCCGCCTCTGAGCTATGCGATGATATACGATGGCCCTGTATGAGTAAGAGATGAAGTATAAATATGGCCGCCGTAGCTCAGCTGGTTAGAGCGCGGGACTGTGGATCCCGAGGTCCCGGGTTCAAATCCCGGCGGCGGCCCTTTTCTCTTAGCGCGTTGAGATTGAATTATAGTTTATAGTGAATTAAAAAGACTTAAAAACAGCCATAACATTCCTTTTAAAATAGATATCAAGATGTAGAGGGAACCCGGGGCGATTTCTGAGCCCACGCTGTGACGAAAAGGCCCGCAACTGAAGAACTCATAAACTTTTATTCAGATCACATGAGTATAGAGAGGAGGGT
>JALVFK010000121.1 GCA_027030065.1 Desulfurococcales archaeon
ATCTCAGGGATGTAGCAGAGAACTGGGGCGAGATAATAGCCGTGAAAGAGAATATAGTTGAAGTACTGAGACACGAAGTTAAAGTAAAGAAGCCAGGAGTAGTAGGAGTAGGAACTATAACCGATGCCTACCAGCCAATAGAAGCATCATACAAGCTTACAAGGCAGTCCATTAGCATACTATTAAACAACGGGTTCCATGCAAGCATTCAGACAAAGAATACTCTAGTCTTAAGAGACCTCGACATACTAGTAGAGCATAAAGGTAGAGTAGATGTTGGATTCACTATAACCTCTCTCAACAAGGAGATAACAAGTCTAATAGAACCTAGAGCTCCATCCCCAAAAGCTAGAGCGGTAGCACTGTATAAAGTGTCAAGTGAGGGAATAGAGACATGGCTCTTCTACGGTCCAATAATACCCGGATTAAACGATGACCTAGAAACCATTAAAGAGTTAGTCGAACTAGCTTCCACAACAAATAGTGTATTCTACTATGATAAGCTTAGAGTAAAACCATTCATGCTCAATCCATCACACCCCCTCTACCTAGCTGCTAAAAGAGCTAGAAATTATCCTTGGAGAAGACTCTACGAGAAAATACATGAAATATGCAGGATGAAAAGAGTTAAATGTAGGCCCGGAATGGAATACACTCCTACAAGACAGACAAGCACTCTTGATAAATACCTCTGAATCTAATAGACTAGAAACATAGGAGCCATCCCTCCTCCCCGGAGAGATAGTCCGAAACAATTGTCTTGTATTCCTTAGTCTTTAACAGCGAGGACTATAGCACTATAGTCGATGAAGTGTCCCGGTGTTTTATTGGAAGCTTCTATCCTAATATACCTGAAATCCTTGTCAAGTCCTTTCATGGCGAGGACTTTTATTGGACCTCCTCCAATAATGTTTGCACTACCTATTTTCTCCCAGTTCTCTCCATCTCTTGAAATCATTATATCTACTATTCCACTAGTTGCACCCGGAACGCTCGTGGGTCCTAGTTTAACGTATATTACTGCGTATTCGAGCTTTTTCTCCACGCCTATATCGTAGGTGTGTGTTTCTAGCCACCCCCAACAGTAGTCTCCACTAGCCTCGTATGCTTTCTTGGCTTCGAGATGTACTCCTTCATGGCAGTTATGCTCTATTACACCCGCATGCTCTTTTAACGTGACATTGATGTCTGAGTAGTCTACTGATATCCAATTACTACTCATTGGCGCTGGGCTTACACGTACTCTTATAGCTCTTATATTTTCTCCATTCAACGGTATAGTGAACCTTACCGTGTCTGATGCTTTAACATTCCTGCTCCAAACCTTAGTGTAGCTCCCACCATCCCTTGATATCTCAACATATAAGGTGCCCTCTCTTCCACCTTCACTTGGCCCAATCTTTACTTCACCGCTAATCTTGTCTACTGGTAGATTTGTCTGCCAGTTATAGGTGTGGGTTCCAAGCCATCCCCAACAATAGTTTTTAGTCTCCTTATATGCTCTTACAGCCTCATTAGTACTACCTTGATTACATTTTAGTTCGAAGGACATCTCGCTTTCCACTGGTTTTGGCTGAGTAGTTTGACTTGTTGTCAGTGAAGCCGTTGACAATGTAATAGTACTTGTAGCCTGGGCTGGCGTCGATGTTGTTGTCTTAACTGTACTTGTAGTTGTAGTGGTTGCTTGGGTTTGCGTGGGTTTTAACGTAGTAGTTGTCGTATGCTCTGCTTCATGCTGACCCGTTCTCAAGACTAGAGTTAACGCTACTGCTACTACAACAACTAATACCACTACTCCTATGATCAATAGAGTATTGGTTTTAGCAGAACGAGTTCTATGCCTAATAATTTAACACCGATTCAATGAACTCCCACTATATATTAAGATTAGTGTAGGAAAGATATATCTTCTAAAAGCATTGCACTATATAGCATGATATAATAGAAGCTACGCCGAGTAATGCGGGGAGGCTGAATACATAAAGGGGTTTTTCCAGCTGGTCTTTTGAGGCAAGTATTTTCTAGTTTTCTAAAATATCTTTGTGTTCTCTTGTATACTTGTGTATACATTACCATTATATATGATGGCTTCTATTCTACAAGTTACTAGAATTATTTCAGTAATAGAGAGTGTGGGGGTGCTGGGTTCTGCTACCGTATAGGGGTGGTTGGTGTTGCGTTTTAGCGAGTTGTCTCCAGAGGCTCGTAGGTATATTTGGTATCATACTCTCGTTTCCCCCGCCCTGATTATCTGGTATGCTCTTCCATTCTACTTGTTGAAAACTGGTTATAGTGTTCTCGAAGTAGGATTACTATTCACAACTGTACAGTTGCTTGGGATCCCCTTAACCCTATGGCTTGGTAGGGTTTTTACTCGTATTGATATGCGTAAGGGTTTAATGACCATAGACTTACTCGGATCTATATCATCTCTCCTCTACTACTTGGCTTATGGGCCTCTAGCACCCATTATGGTTGTAGCTGGTGGCCTCATAGATGAGGCTTCGAGTACATTATACTTCCTCTACCCAGCCTACGAAAGGATCATCTATCCGGAAGATCGTATGAAGGAGGCTTTAGCATGGCATTTAAGGTTGCCCGAGCTGGCAATCATAGCTTCCTACCCCGTTATGGGCTATATATTGGGTTATGTTTGCTGTGAGCCACAATGCTTCCGCATGTTATTCCTCTTCTTCGCCATATATGAGCTAGTACTCATACCCTACATATACTATTACTTTAAACCAGTAGTATTGGAGGAAGAAGCAGGAGAGGAAGGAGAAGATACTAGTCTAAGAGATTATTGGAGGAGATACAAGTACTATATCATAGCCGATGTACTCTTTATTACTGCTTGGACTCTTGCACCAGGACTAGCACTTGTATACTATGTTGTTGAGTGGCTTAAAGGAAATATGCTTCATATAGCATTAATTGAAGCAACTATATCGACTGCAACATTAACTGGGACATGGATTACAGATAGAATAGGCGACAGTAAAGCTTTCAAAGCACTCCAAGCTGGAACTATTATAACTATTGCTGGACTAGCACTAATGATATCGACTAAAGTATTCCCTCTAGTACTCGTTGCTGCCTATATTCTAAGGATAGGTGATACACTAGTATTCGTGTTTAGGAGAACATGGCTCTACAGCATTATGGCTAGAAGCGAGGCATCTAAGGTGTCGGCGGCGCTATCATCTATTCGTAGAGCAATAAGGGTAGCCGGCCCCACTATCACGGGAGCATTAGCATTACTGGATCCAAGAGCACCATACATAGCGTGTCTCTTGCTCTTAGCTTCAACAATACCAGTCTACAAGATGGCTTCAAGAAAAAGCTAGGGTGAGGAGAGAATCCCCATCTCTCCTCTATTCTCTGATTTTTATCTTACGAGACCCAGGTTTCTCAACGCATCTATAACTCTAGTATTAGGTGGAGCACTATACAACGCTACACCAGCCTGCTGTAAAGCCATAGCCGCATTAGGCCCGATATTTGATCCAACTACTGCTCTAACACCAGCACCTATAAGCCACTGAGCAAAAGCCATCCCAGCACCTTGAGGGGCGTTAGCATAGGCGTTGGGTAAGACTATTGTATCAACGATCTCCCCGTTAACCACATCCACTAACACGATATAGGGTGCACGAGCAAACATTGGCGCTATAAGTGAGTCAAGGCCACGGTCATCCATTACCGTTACCGCTATTCTAAGAGCACCAGGCCTAGGAGGCTTAACACTCATAGCCTGTGGGGAGAATTGCTGAGGATAACCAGGTGGAGGATAACCCCACCTACCACCCATACCTCGTCCACGACCCATACCTCGACCTCTCCCACCACCAGCCCAGGGTGGAGGGCCGCCACCTCCACTCCAGCCTTGCCATTGATCTCCCTGTATATTCCACTTCTTATTCTTCCTTCTCCCGCCTCTACCATAATAGTATGACACTTCTACTCAACCATATACTAGGTATAGCGTCTTACAGATTATAAACTAAGGTGAAAACACCTGCAACTATATTACTGTGAAAGAGCGGAATTCGTGTCAGATATGGTATTGAATACAGGGACATTAATGATATGTTTAATTGCATGCTTTTGTTAAAGAAAT
>JALVFK010000122.1 GCA_027030065.1 Desulfurococcales archaeon
GTATTTGGATACGATCCCTGGGAGCACCCCGATAAAGTTAGGAGAAGTATAGGCTTCTTGCCCGAGAAACCACAGCTGCCTCCAATAAAGGTAGCCCACCTTCTCGGCTATGCTGCGAAATTAAAACAGATACAAAATATTGAGAAAGAAGTTCTTAGAGTAGCTAGGATTACTGGAATAGTACACTTACTTGATAAGAAGGCCAACACTCTTTCTGCTGGATGGAGCCAACGCGCCGCTATTGCTCTCTCCTTAATTGGAGAACCATCTCTACTGGTCTTAGACGAACCTGCATCTAACCTCGACCCAATTGCACGTAAAGAGATTTATGGGCTTCTACAAACCTATGCTAAAGATCAAAAGATAACTATCCTATTATCCTCTCATATTCTCGCTGAAATACAATCACTAGTAGACTACCTCATCGTTATATCGAGGGGAATGATTGTAGCTGAAGGATATATAAGCGATCTTTTAAGGAAAGCTCAAGGTCTCGTCGTTGCTGTCTTCCACGTGCCTAGTAAGAAGCTTACCAGGATAATAGCAAGAGAGCTATGGGGTCTTGAGGGTGTTGTAGGTGTAGAAGTTCTTAACCAGGATATCCGAGTTAAGGTCTCATTAGAGAAATACGATACCATAAAAGAGTTTATGTTGAAAAGGAATTGCAAGATAATTGAAGAAAGAGTAGGTGATCTAACAGACTTATACATCAAGCTCATTAAAGGTGGTGAGTAATGAGGAATTATAGGATTATTTATCTAATAGAATACATTATTGAGAGTTCACTTTCACTATATATTATAGCAGCTATACTGTTTTCACTAGTGCTACTAGTACTAGGAATTACCCCCAAGATCCTACCACCTAGTAGTATAGGCGAAAACGAGTTATGGCCTCTAAGTACGTTAGCACAAGGATACCTGCCTCACCCTATGACTGGCTGGTTTACCTCGTTCATAATACTTCCATCGATCATTGTATTTGAAGTACTTGGAGCTAAAAATAAGAGTTTAATGATAGTCCTATCACCCTTAAGGAGACGGGATATAATCTTAGCAGGATATATTATTTCAGCTATCTTTGTCCTAGCTGGCACCATCCACATACTTGTATCATGGGGATTAATTAACTATAATATTATTACATGTACAAGCGCGTCACCAATAACTCTTGGCGCAACCGCTGCTCTCTTGACAATAGCGTATATGCTCCCAACAAGTATAATGGGATTATCGCTTGCAGCACTAGTATCGCTTAGAACAAGATATGATCTAAGGGCAGTTATAGGATTATTTATCACCTACTTACTAGCTATTCCTCTAGTAGCCACAATAATAGCGGGACTGCAAGGTGGAGAGTACTCACAATACCTGCTGGCCGTATTGGTTCCTGGTACGGGTTTTACATCAAAGCTCGCTAGTATGTTAAATATTCCCGTTGAAGGTATTGATCTAGCTGACCCGAATGTGCTTTTACTATTATCTTCTCTCTCACTAACAATAACAACTTGTCTCTCAATTATATTGTTTATAAGATATGCGGAGGTGAAGGGAATATGAGATACTTGTTAATAGTTGTGCTAGTTTCATTAGTTATAGCATCAACAATATTATCAATAGCAGTGTATACTAGCTATATGCAGCGTAGAGATTTAATGTATAGTTCTCTCGAATCTATAGTACCGCTCATAAGCGAAGAATACACTGGAAACCATAAGTTCGTCATAGTGAATAATACTATTAATGAAATTCTAGGCATCCCATCAATGAAAGCGCTATGCCATAATGATAACCTAGTCTTACGTGCCTCAATAAGCTTAAGCCTACAATCTCTTATGACACAACCTAATAATAGTATACCCGGGAACATTTCTTGTAGTGGATACATAGTAGTTGATGATGTTAAAGAATACTTCAAGTTGGATGTAGGCAATATATTTGAGAGAAACTATGAGATTAAACCTTCCTCGAGAATAATTGTATTAATATCCAACGTTACTAGTAATAGAGAAAATATCGGGCTAAGATACAATATCGATGTTTCACTAAGAGTAAGGGAGGAATCCTTGAAGACAGCATTTATGAATGCGCTAGCCTATACTATAGCGCTAGTTTTACTATTAATAACTACGTTTGTTATTAGTGGAAAGTGGTTGAAGATAAAAAGCTATACCTAGTTAAGATTCACCAAAAAACGTTAGAGAAGACTGGTGAGACCCATTGAGCTTTAGCGAGGATACTGAGAAAATCTTATCAGAGATTATTGATGCACTTGCAAACAATACTAGAAGGAAGATACTAGAAGTACTCGTGCTGGAGGGACCTTTAACCTTTAGTGAAATATTAAAGAGAATCGGCATAAGAGATACGAGTACACTTAAGCATCACCTAGAGAAAATGAAGATATTGATAGCCAAGGAGAATGGATTATATCGAGCAAATAGTATTGGAGTAAAAGTCTATGTTTTTCTAAGGAATCTCTTAGAGGAAATAAATAGTATAATTGATTATAGGAAGAATCCTACTCCCCTTATAGTTTTAAAAACCTCTATTAGACCTTACATTATATTATCATTAGTCTTGTTTTTGTTATCAATATATGCTTATACTTTGATAACCCCCATTATAGGGTACATTATAGTACTTGCAGCATTACTTGTTTTACTTTGGACAATTATTAGGTATCCTGGAAGAATAGTTATCGGTAAGACTATGATAATCGAGGTAATTGATAACATCTTTTACCGCAAAGAGAGGAGAATAACGGGTAAGATAGTAGGTGTTGATGTAGAGGAAAACATGTTATATAAGGTAATGGGAGTTTCAAAGATAAGAGTAATGATACAATTAATTACAGGTATAAGATCATATACCCTAGGCTATATCCCCCGAAAACAAGCTGACAGTTACGTGAGAGAAATCGAATACCTCATAAGTAGCCAATAATCAACACATTTAACTTTTGACCACGTAATATATGACCTAATATATAGAAGAAATCACTTTAAATACGCGAGAGAGCTATGTACATAGTATGGGGTGTTCTGCACGTTACTTCATAGTAGAGAGAGACAAGGATCAATTCTGTTAATAGCAATTTTACTCATAAGTTTCTCTATATCACCTATCGGTATCAATAATCAACAATACGCTGATAAGTTATTATTTATTAGAGATATTTATGTATTAGTGGAAACCCCTAGTGGGGATAGAGTAGGTAGTGCTATAGTTTATTTATTTGAAATGAATGATAATGGTGATTGGGTTATTATTGGTAAAACTTATACGAGTTCAGCTGGTATTGCGTCGTTTAAACCTATATTGTCAATACCGTTATCTTATATCGGAAATACGGTTAACTTGATGGTTGCTGCTATTAAAGGAAACTATATCGGATTATATAGTTTTAGCTTAGACTATTCCCCTCTTAGCAAGCCCAAATACGTACATGTTGAGATGATTAACTTAAACCAGAAAAATATTAGTGTGAGTAAGAGGTTTGAAATAGCCTTCGAAAACAATAATACTATTGAAAAATATACAACTGTGCTGAAATACTCTACTTGTAATGGAATATATGCGCAGTGGCGTTATCCTATTGGCGCAAAGATAAGAGTGCAATCTAAGTGGAGATTGCCTCCCGGCTCTGGTTCCTGGATTGATAGCGGATATACTACTGTGACGTTGGATTTAGGCACAGTTTCAGGTATTCATAGCGGCAATTACATTAGAGTTTTACAGTTCCAGGTAAAGTACAAGGACGCTATTATTCCTATAGGAGGGATAGCTATAGAGAAGGTCTATGCAGTAGATACGGATAACGATGGCGGATATTATAGGAAACAAAGTTATCCGTGGTCTTGTACACCAACTACGGGTTCGAAGAGTACAATAATATATCAAGGAGATACTAAGGAGATAAATGTTACTGGAGGCGAAGAATACGACTTCTACGTAACCGTTTCATTTAGTTATCCCTGGGCAACCACAGTCACCTTAGGTGTCGATAAAACGTCTGCACCACGTGCAATATTGACGCTAAGTGCTGGATATAGAAGTAATTCAACCTATGTCGTAAAGATAGTGAGTCTAGGTGATAGTGATTATCTGAATTCTAGAGCATTTTGGATAGGACAATCATAGAAGTTGTTTTGTTATGGAGCCGCCGGCGGGATTCGAACCCGCGACCACTGGCTTACGAGGCCAGCGCTCTACCGGGCTGAGCTACGGCGGCGCGCCACCTTTCTTGTTGATTTCTTCCAGTATTTTAAGAATTTTACTTCATTGTATTGGTATCGGGGTTTGAGAATATTTTGTGGTGCCGCCGCCGGGATTTGAACCCGGGACCTCCGGATTTCTCAGGCGACCTCGGGTCGGTGCGCCGTATGAGTCCGGCGCTCCAACCAGGCTGAGCTACGGCGGCTAGCGGCGGTTCCTTGTGGTTTACTGTATCTGGTCTTTAAAAGGATTATTAGTATTCTCGACTTAGTCTCTGCTTTTTATTGGATAGAAGATTCAGTAATGCTAGTCTTATTACATCGCTTCTTGTAAGCTTCTTTGATTGAGCATACTTGTCTACTTCTTCTAGTAGTTCTTCTTCTAATTTGAATGTAACTATTCTGAGCATGATATCCCTATATCGTCTTCATCCACCAGAATATATGAGAGTTAAGTGATCTTAGTGTAAGTAGAGAGTGGTAACCGAAAGTAATACTTATTGACTAGCCAAGTATTACCAACCCTATAACTATCATTATTTAGCTGATTGGATTTCTTCAACATAGATGGAATGTACTCTCAGTATTCCTCCACACTTAGGACACTTACCCTCAACTTTTCCGATAAAGTCTCCCTGCCGGAAATCACGTTTTGTCTCGTAGTCTCCGTTATCGCAGCGTATAACCGTTATTGTCCGTTTAGGTATTTCTGGCTTCTTTTTACGCTCTGTCATGAATATTGAGAATACTAGTAGTATTGCTAGTAATACTATTGCTATTAGTTGAATCATTGTGAAAGCATCCATTACACTATCACCTTAATCATATTATTCCAATGGTATTTCCTATACCTGCAACAATGACCTTCCCTCCCTTTGGTACTCGGTGTTTTATTATGTCTTTTATTTCTTCTACTACCTTATCGGCTGCTTCAGCTATCTTCTTGTTCATGGTCTGTATTGCTTCTTCAGCACTCATTTTAACTACAAGAGCGTCCACGGGGATATTGTATTTGGTTGCTATTCTTTCGATTCTGATTTTTTCGGGTCCGGGGTCTCCTATAGCTGCTCCTACGCCTTCTGCTATGCTACCTGTTTCTTCTCCTTCAAGCTTTAGTGCTGCATCAACAGTTATTATTCGGCTTATATTACCCTTCTCCTTCTCTACTAGTTTTTCTATTGCTTCACCAGGCTTACCTACAGTAGCTCCAGGTCCTTCCGCCTTTACAACGTATACTAGCCTTCCATCTATCTCAGTGATAGAATACACTGTTTCTTCTACAATAGGCTTCCTCGGGGCATTGTATGTGAGCCTATAGGCGACCAGAGGACCTAGGCCATCGCCTATTGGTAAACCTTTCTCAAAGGCGTCTAGGGATTTATGGTACGCATCAGCTATCTTGAGGATAGTCGGCATGAGGTACGCTAATTGCATAACTAATATGAGATTACTTGTCTTCTCGCCGAGCAATAGATAGTGTCTAACAACCTTGTACAAGTAGTTCAACGCTGACGTGACTTCTAATACTACTTCTATATTACTTAGTTCATGCTTGCTTTTCTCTCCGAGATCTTCAACTAGTATTCTTCTCACATTATGTCGGCGAGTATCTAATATGTGGGCTAGTCTACGAATAATATCCGTTGGCTCTATACTTACAGGTTCTATTACAAAGAACTCTGTTAGCTTTCTCACAGTCTTTTTAGGATTCTTTGAACCAGCTAAAGCTAGAAGCTTCTCAGACCTAGAGAGCGCATCATTTAAGAGCTTCTCAAGTATTGCTAGCTTCGACTTCAAGTTAGCTGTAAGGAACATTAACTGTAGTTTTTGCCCTATATTTGTGAACATCATTAAGAATAATGAGATCAATATTATCGTTGAGATTATTCCTTGTATATCACCATCCAATAGTTTCAAACACCTCTCAACTTTCTCTACGCGTTACTCTGGCTTAAAGGGGTTAAACCCCTCATTTAAGTTTAGTTGTGACAATAACCTCTTTATCTAATACAAGTATGGTGTGCTCGAATTGTGCTACCATACCGTTTCCAGCTTCTACAAGTATGGGGTACCCGAATATTATCTTCTTTGACAAGAGTTTTCCCATGGTTTTCCTCAATCTCTCCACATCGCGTTCAAATATGTCTTGAAGCCATCTCTCTGTAAAAGGTAGTGTTTTGAAACGCTCCCTAATAGTGTTAAATAATTTCTTTTCATCGAGTGTAAGTCCTTTTACCTTGCCTGTTTTCCATAAAGCATATATTGTTATAGTATCTGATTCAACTACGAATCCCTTACCATCCGTGCCAAAGGGCTCTATAGCGTATGCTCTATTAGGCTTAAATCTTGAGAAGGAGATTCTCTCATAATAGTTTGGGATTGATTCACCTGCATGTATGATGAATCTATCAAGACTGTGCCCACTTAGGTTTTTTATTGGCTTATAACCATGAGATCTAAGGGTATCCTCAACTATTTTTCCAACCTCGCTAAACTTTACTCCCGGAGACACTATTTTCAAAGCCTTATCAAGAGCCTCTCCAACAGCATTCAGCAAGGGCTCATATTTCGGGTTAAATGAAACAGTGACTGCTGTATCAGCGATATAACCGTCTACATGTACGCCTAAGTCTATTTTAACCACAGAGTTCTCTGGTACTATGAGTTCATCGCCTATTATAGGTGTCCGATGAGCTGCTTCCTGATTTATCGATATATTGCAGGGAAATGCTGGTTTGCCTCCAAGCTCTACTATTTTCTTCTCAACTAGTTCGGCTAGATCTAATATCTTCATTCCAGGCTTTACTATCTTCTCCGCAAAGTCTCTTACACGAGCCGCTATCTCTCCTGCCCTAATATAGTTCTTTACCTCCTCCTCATCCACTTAAAACAACACCCGTCAAGATGTTTAATCTCGTACACCTTAAGGTTATATCCTCGGTACATTATAACATATACTGGTGTATATAACTATGGGATACGTTAAATGGCTAGGTCACTCAGCCTTCGAGATATTACTAGATGGTAAGAAAATGCTAGTAGATCCATGGCTCGAAAACCCGCTCTCACCAGTAAAGCCAGAGGAATACCGTGATGTCGACTTCGTAGTAGTAACCCATGACCATGGAGACCACCTGGGCAATGCCCTAACGATACTAAAGAACAGTAATGCCAAATTCGTTGGAATATATGAGCTAGCAGTATACATGCAAGAAAACGGTATACCTGGAGAAAGAGTATTCGGCGGCAATATTGGAGGTCCAATGAAAATAGATGAATTAACATTCATACTAACACCAGCATACCATAGCTCGAATAGAGGTTCTCCAACCGGAGTAGTCATAAAGGGGAAAGAGAAGACCATCTACCATGCAGGTGACACAGGACTATTCTATGACATGAAACTTATAGGAGAACTCTATTCCCCCGACATAGCATTATTACCCATAGGCGGATGGTTTACAATGGGACCAGTAGAAGCTGCTAAGGCGGTAGAGTTATTGAAGCCTAAGGTAGCAATACCTATGCATTACAAGACTTTCCCAGTAATAGGTGGATCGCCGGAAGAGTTCAAGGAAGAGGTAGCTAAGAGAGGTTTAGATGTAGAAATCATAGTACTTAATCCTGGAGATAAATACGAGTTTTAACTATAGGCTAGCATAGTTGCCCGACATCTTTTTAATAAACTATTTATTTTTCTACACGCTACACACTACCATGTAAAAACAAGAGTACGTTATCGTTTAGGTGGACTAATTGGCTATCACGCTTAGCGAGGGCGAATACAAGGTTTTAAAGAAACTAGCTGAGCTCAAGAAGACTAGTTTAGAGGAACTAGCTTCAGAGTTAGGAATGACTAAGCCGAGTGTATCAGCTTACGTGGAAATGCTTTCATCTAAAAATCTTGTTAGAGTAGTAGAGGAAAAATACTATATCATTAAGGCAACAGAAGAGGGAATAAGATGGAGCAAGGAGTTACCCGAAGAACTATTATTAAGGAAGCTTGAAGAGCTTGGAGGAAAAGCAAGTATAAAACAGATAACAGAAATCCTTGGCAAAAATATTTCCACGATAGCCTTAGCGTGGGCCAAGAAACGTGGATGGATCGAAATAAAAGCTGGACAACTCTTCTTAAGGAAAAAAGGAGAGCTAAGCAGGATAAGAGAATTTCTTGTAAAAGCAGCGAAAGGACTAGTACTTAGAGCTGAAGAACTACCTAGAGACTTGTTGAGCGAGTTAAAGAGAAGGAAGATGATAGTAATCGAGGAAGAGAAAAGGAAGATCATAGAGATAACTGAGGATGGATTAAAAGCTTTAGAAAAAGCCGTTGTAGAAATAGGAGTACTTACATCAGATATCATATCATCGGGGCGTTGGAGAAACATAAGATTAAAACCCTATAATGTTGAAGCAGAGCCGCCAAGAGTATATCCAGGTAGAAAACACTTCTTCATAGATTTCATAGAGGAGGTTCGACGAGTCCTACATGACATGGGCTTTGTTGAAATGAAGAGCTACTATGTTGAAACAGAGTTCTGGAACTTCGACGTATTATTCCAAGCACAAGATCACCCGGCACGCGAAGTCCATGACACCTTCCACCTAGCCTACCCACGTGAGGGAAGCCTAGAAGGCTATGAAGACATTGTTGAACGTGTGAGAATAATACATGAAACAGGAGGTAATACTGGAAGCCGGGGATGGGGCTATAAGTGGAGCCCCGAAATAGCTCGTAGACTTATACTCCGGAGCCAGATGACTAGTGCTTCTGCGAGATACCTTTACGAGCACAAGGATATACCTCTTAGAGCATATGCCATCGGGAAAGTCTTTAGGCCAGACGAGGTTAGTGCCAAGAGGCTACCAGAATTCTATCAGTTCGATGGCATAGTAATGGACAGGGACCTAAGCTTCCGCAACTTACTCGGCATTATAAAAGAGTTCTTCTGGAGACTGGGAATAAAGCAACTAAAGTTCAAGCCAGGCTACTTCCCCTTCACCGAGCCAAGCGTTGAAGGATACGTATACATTGAGGGACTGGGATGGATTGAAGTATTCGGTGCTGGGATGTTTAGACCAGAGGTTCTAGCCATTCTGGGAGTAGAGCATCCGGTTGCGGCATGGGGTATGGGTTTAGAAAGGATAGCTATGGCTTTCCACGGATTAAATGATATCAGACTATTGTATTCTACCGATTTATTCTTCTTAAGAAACATGAAGGTGAAATGGTGATCACTGGTGCCAGTGATACGTGTGCCAAAGTATAGGTTAGAACAAGTAATCGGACGCACGCTTAGTCTCGAAGAACTAGAAGAATTATTATTTAGACTTAAATGTGAAGTAGAGAGCGCTAGTGAGGACATATTAGAGATAGAATTGAATAGTGATAGACCTGACATGCTGATAACAGAAGGACTTGGCAGAGCTTTGAAGGGAATACTTGGAATAGAGAAAGGCATGCCCTCATATACTATCCAGCAAACAAGTATAACTGTTAGAGTAGACCCCCCGCCAACAAGACCCTACATAGCAGTTGGCGTAGTATATAATGTGAGAGTAGACTATGATTTTATTGAAGAACTAATACAGTTCCAAGAGAAACTCCATATAACATATGGTAGGAACCGCAAGAAGATAGCCATAGGCTTCCACGATCTCTCAAAACTCCCAAGCAATCAGATATACTATAAAGAAGTAGACGTAGACAAAGTCAGGTTCATACCATTACACGGATCAGAACCCATGACTGCAAGAAAGGTATTAGAGAAGTTAAAACAGGGGCAAGAGTATGGAAGAATCTCGTTAAGAGAAGACAAATATCATCCAATGCTTTTCTCTGGAAATCATGTAATAGCAATGCCCCCCGTAATAAATGCTGATATAACAAGAGTTGAACCTGGAACTAAAGACCTCTTCATAGACGTAACTGGAACAAACCGAGAAGCTGTAGAAAAAGTACTCGACATAATAGTAACTGGACTCGCTGAGAGAGGAGGAGTGATAGGGAAGGTTAGAGTACATTATCCAGAACATGAAACATGGACTCCTATTCTCAGAGTTGATAAAAAAGAACTCGGAGCCAACTATGTTAACAAGGTGCTCGGCTTAAAGCTTAACTTAAAGGAGATAATTGAGCACCTCCAGCGGATGAGATTTAACGCTAAACCTTTAAGTGATAATAGAGTTCTAGTAGAGATACCACCTTTTAGAGTAGACATACTTCACTCTATAGATCTAGTAGAAGACATAGCAATGAGCATAGGCTACGATAACCTTGAACCCGAACCACCTCAACCATCCCTTCCAACTATGGTGGGAGATAAACACCGATTCCTTAACCGCCTACGTGAGATTCTAGTAGGTCTGGGATTCCAGGAACTACATTTATATATGTTGACCTCAAGTAAAAGCCTCGAGAAACTAGGGTATAGAGAGTTCGTTAAACTAGCTAACCCAGTAACTGAGGAATTAGATGCACTAAGACCTACACTTATAAACCAGATCCTAAACGCGCTTAAAATGAACCAGCACGTTGAAATGCCAGTAAAAGTATTTGCCATAGGCGATATAGTGCTAGTAGACTATAGCAAAGAGACGAGAACTTCCGAGCAAACAGTATTATCTGCAGCCTATATGTCGGGTAAAGCCAGCTTCGAAGACCTACAAGCACCACTATATGCCGCCCTCAGAACACTAGGACTCAATGTAATGGCCAAGAAGATAGAACACCAGCTATTCATTAATGGGAGAGCTGCAAGGATAATTATTGATGGAGAGGAAAGGGGGGTTCTCGGAGAAATAAAACCTGAAATCCTAGAACTCTTCCAGATAAAATACCCTATAATACTATGTGAAGTAAACCTAACGAGAATATGGAATAAGCGGAGAAAATAAGAAACCAGGTAAACTATGTGTAATAAATGGGCGGTGGCGTCAACCCCGCTCCTATCGGAGAGAGCCCGCCTAAAAAGGGGGCTATAAGAGCCCGTAATGTGGGCGGGTGTTAGCGGTAGGGGACAGCCACCGCCCCTACTCTCTTGTCCTCTGTGAATACTTTTAATCCGGGATTGATATTTTAGGATATGTTTATTGAGGACGTAGAATGCTAAGGCATGGCTGAGAAAGGGTTTGTAGGCCATGAATAGGTTTGAACTAGTAACGAGAAATCTCGTAGAAATCATAACTGTTGACGAACTTAAAAGACTTCTCGAAGAGAAAGAGAGGCCTAGGGCATATATAGGTTACGAGCCAAGTGGATTATTCCATATAGGATGGCTTATATGGGCTATGAAGGTACGTGATCTAGTTGAAGCTGGCTTCGACATGATTATATTAGAGGCTACATGGCATGCCTGGATCAATGACAAGCTTGGCGGTAATA
>JALVFK010000123.1 GCA_027030065.1 Desulfurococcales archaeon
CACCTCATGAGCGTAGCCCTAATGCCTCCCTCAGCACTATTAAACCAGGCCTACGCTTCTCTTAACCCATGGACTGTTCCAGCCGTGGGTGCGAGTGGAGCTATAAGTGGGGTACTAGGGGCCTATATTCTAACCTATCCTAACTCGAGGGTTCGTGTCTTTGCCTTCTGGTTCTTCCTCCCGGTAACAATGGTTATACCAGCGAGTCTATACATTGGTTTCTGGTTCTTGTTCCAGCTCTTCATGGGGTTCTGGACTCTAACAGGTATACCTACTGGAGTAGCTTATTGGGCGCACGTAGGGGGCTTCATCACGGGTATGGGTCTCGTATACTTTTTCGCAGACAAGAAGCTCATACGCATAGTCAAATCCTACCTCTATGGCAGGTTCATAGGATTCGGATGGGGTAGAAGAGGATGGGGTTAAGGAAGACAGATGTCGAATACCTAGAATACCTTTGTAACGAGATAATGAAGCCAGCCTACTGGAGCCGAGGAGTACTCAATAGTGAGGGCCGCACACTTTTAAACCTAATAGCACGTATAGCAGCATCAAACCACCTAGGATTACGCGGGGTTATAGCTAAGGTTAGAAGAAACCCCACCTACGAGAACGTTAGCAAGCTTATAGGCTTGTTGAGAGAAGTTATTTCGGCATCCGTCTAATCCTCCTAGGACTCCAATTTATAAACTCTGAATGAGAAAGTTAGACTAGAGGTGAAACACAAAGATGAGTATAGCTGTAAGATCAATCGGGCGTATACGTATAAAGCCCAGACTCCGTAGGATTCGCAGGACTCGTAGAGTTAACGAGGAGAACTTCCTAAGAGATGTAACAGACTACGACCTATACCTAGCCCTAACAGTTCTCGATGGAATATAATCTCTGTTTTAACCAAGCATAGTCTCCCATAACTCATAGTGGGAGTTTTGGTGACGCTATAGCTACCGCTAGTATTAGCGGTGCTACAAGCTTCTCCAAAGTTAACCCTTTTCCACGTAAATCCTTGTCAAGACTATAGAGCTCTTTCAGTCCATTACGTGTACGTGTAAGTTTTAGTTCAACTATTTTTCTAAGCCTATCCTTGTATTCTCCTGGCAATTTTTCTCTCAATAATAGTTCTACGTATCCTCTTACAACGGCATTGTTAATACTCCTAGAACTATCATATTCTAATGCAATGGCGTCAGCTACCTCGGTGATAATCTTCTTGTAGGGTGAAGCATACTGGAAGAACACGTATTCGCTTTCAAGGACAGAAAATATGTCTGGTAGCTTGAAGCCATGGACTTCTATAGAGCTCCTCGAGACACCGTTTAACTCTAATAACTCTACTTCTCCATGATAGCCTAGTCTGCGTAGAGACTCGAATACCTCTAATGCATCACGACTAGTAGACGCCATTAACACGTCGTCTAAAGCCTTCTTGTATCCAGCAACACTTTCTTCACGTTTAACTAAGCCGTAGGCTATAGTTGTAGCCGATAAGACTATAGAGAATACAAGATCTAGTGGAGGAAGGACACCATAGCGTGCAAGTGATTTCCTAAGAGCCTGGTCTATCCTAGACCCTAAGCGGATATCCGGTAAACCTATCTCGCCACGACTAAGTCTCTGAAAATCTCTAGCAATATCCCATAGGAGATCGGTTAACCCTAAGCTAAGGTTCATGTAGTCGTAGGGCTTATTGTCAAGACTATACCTGTGGGGAGCACCAGGCTTAATATAAGAATACAATGATACGTGGAGACCGGTAAGAGTCTTACCTACAACCACTATAGGCTCCAACAAGCACACCTCCTATGCCAAGAGCTCGGGATTCCTCCAATAAGAGTGTTCTAAGGGGACTAGTGGATGGGCATAGTATATAGTTCTCACTATTACTTGGGTAGCCTAGTATAAATAGGCTAGCATTATATGAAGCTACCTATTACTGGGATAAGGCTTCCGAGAACCTGTTATCAGTAAGATAAAATCTGTGGGAGGGTGTTGTTTGTGGAAGGCTTTACTAAGATATTGAAGCGTATTTCCTTTATACGGGAAGTAGAGTTCATGGCTGCTGGGATAATAGCGGCTTCAACACTAATCCTAGTGCCAGGGGTTCTTAGGGAGGCTGGCATGGGTTCTCGTGAAGCTCTCTTCACAACGCTTATAGCATTGATTGGGGGCTTCCTGTTTAATAACAGGAATATAGTGTTGCATAGGATTAGGGTTAAAGACTATAAGGTCTACTATGAGAGTATAGGTTATAATCAGTATATCCCCCAGTTAGTTGTAAGGGATAGGGAAGTTGAAGTAGCGGTAAATATAGGTGGTGCCTTAATTCCCTTGGGGATTTCTCTAACAATAATAATATTATTGACTATGAGTGATACCGTGTTTCTCCCAGCTTCAGCTCTAGCGACAATGGTAACGCTAACCGTAGTATATCGTTTAGCGAGAATAGTTGATAGTATAGGAGTAGTTGTTCCAACACTAATACCCGCAATAGTATCATCTTCTACAAGCCTCATAATAGTTGAAGCATTAGGTAAACCACTAGTATACGCTGGACCAATAGCTTATGTTGCTGGATGCTTGGGGACGCTTATAGGAGCAGACTTATTGAAAATAAATGATATGGTGGAATCTGGGGCTTCAAACATAAGTATTGGCGGGCTGGGCTCCTTTGATGGAATATATGTTACTGGCCTATTATCAGTCGTGATAACGCTTATCTTGCAAGCGCTATAGACTGTAATCGTAAGACAATGATTGTATCTTATTATAAGTGTTTTATTATGTAGAATTCTAAGAAAACTTTTATTCCATAAAGCCTTACCCAGACCACAGAGGTATTCTGAACTATGGTATGTGGTCCAAGTAATCCTGGTCCCAAGAAATACGTATACTTATTCGAGGAGGGAGACTGGCGTAACAAGAAGCTTTTCGGAGGAAAGGGAGCAAGCCTAATCCAAATGACCCAGTTAGGCCTCCCAGTTCCCCCAGGCTTCACGATAACAACTGAGGCATGCCGTGACTTCTATGCTCCACGCAGAGAGGAGTTAGACAAGCTTGTAAAAGAACTTGAGAGACAGCCTCCTCCAGAAGTAAGAGATAAGATTATAGCAAGGATATGGGAGATAATAGACTCTCTAGACCTACCCGAAGGCTTAATGGATCAAGTAAGAGAATACATGCACAAACTAGAGGAGAAAACGGGGAAGAAGTTTGGAGACATAGAAAACCCACTACTCGTATCCGTGAGGAGTGGAGCAGCAGTATCAATGCCCGGAATGATGGACACAGTACTAAACCTAGGACTCAACGATACAAGCGTGCAAGGACTAGCAAAACAGACAAATAATGAATGGTTCGCTTATGACGCTTATCGTAGATTCCTGCAAATGTTCGGTAAAATAGTCTTAAGCATAAACGAGGAATTATTCACAGAGAAATGGGAAGAGATAAAGAAGAAATACAATGCTAAAGAGGATCCAGAGGTACCAGTAGAGGGGCTAAAAGAAGCAGTAGAAGAATTCAAGAAAATAATAGAGAGAGAAGCAGGAGGGTTCCCACAAGACCCGTGGAAACAATTAGAAATGGCTATAAAAGCAGTATTCCGTTCATGGATGAATCCACGTGCAATATTCTATAGGTTAATGAACAATATAACACCAGACATAGCAGACTGTACAGCAGTAAACATTGTGACAATGGTCTTCGGAAACATGGGCTGGGACTCTGGTACGGGAGTAGCATTCTCAAGAGACCCAGCTACTGGTGAAAACAAGCTCTATGGAGAATTCCTACCAAACGCACAGGGAGAAGACGTTGTAGCAGGAATACGTACACCAATGAATATTGAGGAGTTTAGAAAGAAGTTCCCAGAACTATATGATCAACTCTATGGTGCGGCTAAACTATTAGAATGGCTTAACAAGGACGTACAAGACGTAGAATTTACTGTTGAGAGAGGAAAACTATACCTACTACAAACACGTAATGCTAAGATGACGCCTCTAGCAAGAGTTAAGACAGCTGTTGAAATGGCTACTAAGCCAGCACTAGACAAAGAATATGTTGAGAAATTGATAAGCAAGAAATACCTACCCGAAAAAGAAGGCAAGCT
>JALVFK010000124.1 GCA_027030065.1 Desulfurococcales archaeon
ACGGGTTTATAGTGATACGTGTCCCAAGAGATGTTGTTGAGGGTGCTCGTGTTCCAGAGGAGGAGTTTGAGAGAATGGCCAGGATAGAGTTAGCGGTAGCTCTCTACGCCCGGGGAGTACTTAGCCTTGGCCAGGCTCGCCGCCTCGCTGGGATATCTAAGTGGGAGTTCCTGGAGGAGCTAGCCCGGAGGGGTGTTGAAAGGCATTATACGCGGGAGGAGCTAGAAGATGACATCGCCTTCGCAGAAGAATAAGATAGTAGTCTCAGACTCAAGCCCGCTGATACACCTCTCACAGATAGGTCGCCTCAGCCTCCTGAAAGAATTCTTCGGCGAACTCTTAATTCCTCCCGCTGTATACCGTGAGGTAGTGGTTGAGGGGCGAGGACGCCCGGGCTCAGAAGAGGTTAGAGAGGCCTCCTGGATTAGAGTAGTAGAGATAAGGAATAATCACTTGAAGAAACTCCTCCAATTCATATTAGACGAAGGAGAGTCAGAAGCAATAGCACTGGCATTGGAGGCTAACGCCAGCCTAGTCCTGCTCGACGACCGGGAGGCCCGAATACAGGCTAAGAGGCTAGGACTCCAAGTAACGGGTACCCTGGGAGTACTACTTCGAGCCAAGAAGCTAGGGCTAATAAAGAGCCTGAGAGAGGAACTCGATAAGCTCAAAGAGACTGGGTTTCGCATATCCAAGAGCCTAGAGAAGGAGATACTTAACGCAGCAGGCGAAAGCTAAAACATCTAAAAATTCTAAATTTAGATAATATAAAAGGAGGCCCAAAGGTTTGCCTACAATGCTTTCAAGATATGACAGTTCCTTCAACAACACTGTAAGTGATTATAAATAATATTTGTTAATAAACTAACTATTATAGATACTTTAAGTTCTTCCGGTAATCTATAGGGTGGCGGGCCCGCCGGGATTCCGGGCCCGGGACCTCCGCGGCTCTGGAGACCCGCACTATAAATAGGAAGGTTGCATGAATCCATGAAGGAGTGCAACCTACACTCCAGCACAATAAGCACACAGAAGGCTCACTCCCGATAATAATGCAACAATGAGGGTAAAGGCTTAGAGGCTCCAGAGTACTGCTCCTATTAATGGGGGATTAAGAATTGTCCAAGATTATAAGGGTCAAGTATGAGAAAGGAGTACTAAAGCCTCTCGACCCTATTGATCTTGAAGAGGGTGTGGAGCTTCATATAGCACTCCTAACTACTGGAAAACAAGAAAAGAGG
>JALVFK010000125.1 GCA_027030065.1 Desulfurococcales archaeon
CTTTCTTTCCACCCTATAACGTCCGATACAACGAGTATATCAATATCGCCGCCCTTCCTGTCGGGCTTTACCCTTGAGCCGAAAATGTAAATCTCAGCCTGCGAATCAAAGCTCCTGACAGAACTCTTAATAACTCTTATTTCACTTTCCTTTAGTCTGACTTCTACCTTTTCCTGTTCCATCTTTTTCCACAAAATGAAAAAAGGGGGCCGAAGCCCCCTTTATCGTTTGTCAGTTTAACTGGCCTTAGAACCTGAGGTCAGCCTGAGCCCAAACGTGGTGCTCAGCCTTGTCATCTCCAATGTAGCCCTTGAATGCATCATCTGGGCTGAAGTAGTCGTAACCTACAGAGAGGCAGAGGTTCTTGCTGTACCTGTACTTAGCCTCAAGGTCTGCTTCCCATCCGATGTCACTTCCGTAGTTCTTGTTTGTAGTGATGTCAACAACGTCTTCAGCGGACTTGAAGTAGTGAAGGTCAAGTCCAAGGGCCACTTTTTCAAGTGGCTTAGCGTGGAGTTTAAGGTAAAGATCCTTTACTCCTGCTATGTTGTAAGAGTCACCGTTAGGACCAGTTATAGACTGAGTGGCTACGTGGACAAGACCACCTCCGTTGAACTGGTAGAACGGTGTGTTAACCCAAACTGTGTCAGCATGTCCGAGCCACTTGTGAGCTGTTGGAAGAACAGACCAGAAGGCATCAAGGTCGTTGTCGTTAGGATTATCGTCACCAGAGTAGTAGTCGTATCCGATGAATACGCTTGGCTCCCAGGCGACCTGGTCAAAGTCAGCACCAGCACCTATGCTGAACATATATCCACCAAAGTCTGCACCACCGAAGCTTCCGTTCTGGTAAGCTGCTTCAATGTTAACCTTAACCTTGGCCATGTCTGTTTCAAAGGCAGGAGTTACACGACCGTAGAGAGTGTTAACGTTTGCGTCAGCTCCGAGTGCGTTGGATGTTGGGTTAACGTAGATATCAGTTAACTCGTAAGTTCCGCCGATTCCAAACGGCTTAAACTTACCCTGCCATGTAGCAACGTAGAGGTCAATGTCTGGTTCATCTTCTACTTGGGGTCTAAACCAAGCATCTTGGCTTCCAGCGTCTTGAAGTTTTCCGTAGAAGAATCCAGCAAGTCCATAGTCCCCTGCTACATATCCTACTAAGATACCGTCAAGAGACCTTCCAGCCTGAGACCAGCCTACGGCACCTACGAGTCTCTGGTTGCCAAGGTTAA
>JALVFK010000126.1 GCA_027030065.1 Desulfurococcales archaeon
ATTTCAAACTTAGTTATCTTTGGCGGCGGAACACCTGGGATATACTCCTTCCTAGTATAGGGTGGACCCGAGAAATGCGTGTAGCATCTAGCTGGCTTCATGGGCATTCTTTATCTCCTCTCCCTGGTACTACTAGGGTCTTGGCTCTCTGATATGATTTTACGAGGCGCTTATAAACTTATAGGGTTACTTTACTAAGCCCTATTTCTTCTCATATACTATTATTCTAGGATATAGTCCTCCATGTGCCACTTTTCTCTCATGTATCTTCCGTAATGTCATACCAGCTGCTTCTATTACTGCGTCTACGTAATTGTATTCTGGTGTTATTATTGTTAGTTTTCCACCATATCTTAGTGTCTTGTATGCACTTAATATGAAGTCCTTATAGAGTTTTCTAATAGCTCTCGGATTACCTAGCCTTATACCATAGGGTGGATTCGTTATTATATGATCTACTATCTCGCTAACAGACCCCCCTATATTACGTGTATCGCCAAGAACGAATTTTATTTTACTTATTACTCCAGCTGCTATTGCATTCATTCTAGCCCCGTTTAAGTGTCTACTATTTATGTCCATGCAGATATTTGTAGTGTTTTCAAAGGTTAAAGCGGCTTCTATTGGTATTGTACCGCCACCACACATGGGATCAAGTAATATTTCATTATCGTGTATCCCGGATAATAAGATCATCGCTTTAGCTATTGTTGGTTTTAATGCTGCTGGATGATCATATATACGGTAGCCTCGTCTATGGAGTGACAAGTCTCCTGTGAGAGAAATATACATGTACATTTCTTTTTCTATAACATCTACGTGTACAACTATTTGTGGATAATCTAATTCTACTTTTGGGGGAAGACCATATTTTGCCTTAACTGCCTCTATAACGGCTTCTCCTGCTTTCCTAGCTATATCGATTGAAGTATACTCGTGGCCTATTCCAGCCCTTTCAGCTCTTATTGCAAAGGTTGTATTTGGTGTAACATACTCTGCTATAGGACTTAATATTATATTGTTTTTAATATCATTTAAACCATTCATATTCGTCCTAATTATCGCCTTACTAATTAATAATCCGACTCTATGTGCTAGTGTTAATAATCTGGTTTTCTCCCATAGTCTGGATACTTCTCTTAGGCGAGCTATTACCCTGCCTTTACCTACTCTTATATCGCTACTTAGATATTCTTTTCCAAAAATATCTCTCAATTCTTGTTCAAGAAGATCCTCTATGCCGGGACTAGTTGTCACAATTATTTCTAGCAACTTTCTCAGCCATTAGCGATATTTTCCTCATAATGTATAAGATATTGTGTGCTTCTGCATCACTTGGATTAGATTTATTAATTATCCTCTTAAAGCTCACATAAACCTTCTCCTTCCGGCGTTCATCTCGTTCAAGCTTATCTACTATGCTTTCAAAATATTTTAGAATCAAGTCTATTGTTTCACGGGATGCTGGTTTGTACAAGCCTTCTCTTTTTACACTATGTTTTAAACCTTTATAGAGTTCGTAAAGGATTATAGCTACTGCGTGTGAAAGATTTAGTGTTGGATAGACAGGATTTGCAGGAATAGATACTAGGACGTCGCATTGAGATATTTCCTCACGCGTTAATCCCACACTTTCTCTTCCAAATACTACTGCTATTCTTTCCTTATTTCTAACCAGTTCTACTAGTTGCCAAGGAGTAATGGGATGTCGTAAAACGTCTTTCTCTCCACCAACTATTGCAGAAGTGCATGCTGAAAACTCAACACCTTGTAATGCGTCATATAATGTCTTAACAACTATTATTTTATCTAGGACGTCTATAGCCTTAGCTGCAAATTCACGTGTTTTGTCTGTTATCCTTGCTACGGGATCAACTAGGTATAATTCATCGGCATCAAAGTTCTTTACTAGTCTAGCAACTGATCCTATGTTTATTTCTCCTTCAGGCTGTACTAGTATCACTCTGATCTTAGTCTCCATTAATATACACCTTCTTTTATGCTGCTTTCCCTAGTTTTACTCCATGTATTTTTTCATAGAAGAAATGTTTTGTTTTTAGTATTTTAGTATTGAATCCTATTTCTTTTAGTGCTCTCAGTGTTTCATTTAATGGTGGTGGTTCTGGTATGATAATGTATATTTGTGTCTTGGAATTTATGTTTCTGTTCTGTAAGAGGGATTCTAATACATTTAGTAGATTGTCTATTCCCTTTCTTCCTCCAAGCTCAGCTATATCATTATAGTCGTTAATGTCCGGTTCTCCTATCAGATACGGTGGATTATAAAGTATAATATCGAATATTATTCCCTCTCTAATACATGTAATAGAATCGCAATTTAATATTTCTGCTTTATTACTTAAATTATTTAATTCTAGCGTCATGTAGGTGTTTTCTACAGCAATAGGGTTTATGTCTACTCCTATACCATATAATTTATAATTTCTTAATACATATGCGAGTACTATTCCAGTACCTGTGCCTATTTCTAAAACTTTACCTCCTTCAATGTTTAGATTACTGGCAACTTCAATTAGTAATAGGGTATCATCCGAGGGCTTGTAGACACCAGGACACCAGTAGTATTTTACCCAATCTAGGTCATAGAGTTCACACTTTAGCAATACCTTTGCACCATATACAAGATTTCTTCTAATTCTAGTTCTCTTACTCGTTTCTTCTTCAAACGTTCTCTTAATTGCCTATCAGCTTCTTTTCCTAGGCATTTTTCTATTACTCGGATTGCTAACTTATTTTTCTCGGAGAATAAACACCTCGTTAGATCTTCTATTTTATTGGCTGTTTCATCCCACTTCCTCTTTCTACGTAGTACTATGAGAGCATTATAGACTTCCGGGCTAGGGTAAAATGATGATGGAGGATAGGTTTTGAGAAGTTTTGGTTCTGCTATGTAGTTTACTATGATGGTTAGTCTTCCATAATTTCTTTTCCCCGGCTTGGCTATGAGCCTTAATGCTAGTTCCTTTTGGAGAACCAGTATTATGTCTTTTGCTAGTGATTGAAGTGTTTTTATGATTACATATGATGCTATATGATAGGGTACATTAGAAACTATTGTACCAGTAAAGTGTTCTAATTGCATTGTGTCTAAGAAGTCTCCATTAACTATATCTAATGAAGCTGTGAGATCTGTTTTAGATGAAATTATATCTTCTAATACTTCTATTAATCTTTTATCATATTCTATTGCTATAACATAGTTGTATAGAGATAAGTGAAAGGTTATGGTTCCTATACCGGCTCCAACTTCAATTATTTGTTTAGTAGCATCTTTAGTGAGGTTCAATATATCCTTTACGAGTCTTGGATCTATTATAAAGTTCTGACTGAGCTTCTTCAATGGTTTGATGGAATAGCTTTGAAGTATGCGTAGTGTCCAGTCCCTTAAAGATTTCTTAGAATAGAGGGGAGGAGGAATATTCATTTCGAGGTTAACCAATTAAGCCTAGTTCTCTGTATATTCTTATCAAGTAGCCTAGAAATATTATATGGCCTTTATCATCTGATACATATGGTTTAACGAATAAATAGTATTTCTCATTGCCTTGTAACTCTAGTATTATTCTATCAGCTATTATTTTTGCTGGATCACTTATTCTTGTCCGCTCCTCAATATCTTTAAATGACTCAAAGGGCTTCTTTCTCCGCTCCTCTAATATAACTCTCATCGACTTTTTACCAATACCTGGTAAGAGTTCTAGTGAGTGTAGTTTTAGTGTAACTGGTTCTGCTATATTGAAGAATCTTACAAAGACTGGTTCTTTTTCTAGTACTAAACGATAGACTATTTGGCTTAAATTGTCTCTAGCAACTGTTGTTAAATCCTCATAACTTATTCTACCAAATATTTGTGCAACTTTGTCTCTTAAGCCGTGGCCTATGTATACTTTCT
Organism: Desulfurococcales archaeon; assembly: GCA_027030065.1. GTDB lineage: Archaea > Thermoproteota > Thermoprotei_A > Sulfolobales > WANQ01 > JALWGO01. The sequence goes on from JALVFK010000126.1 coordinate 3,914, forward strand.
CGCCTATAACAAGATATTGATCGGGTTTGGGATAAACTTCGAGAAGCGTAAAATACATATCACCAATTACTTGAGCTAATGCACGGGTTCTGTGTTGTGGATGTCTATCTAATGGGTTGCCTTGTGGTAAGAAGTCAAGGACGTAAGCCCATTCCTCGTGGAATAAGTGGTCGCGACGGCGGCTTGGTCGACCTGGATGTCTCTGTCTTCTCGGATTATACACATGGCTTCACCATATTCGGTGGATCTAGTACACTTATTGTTAGAACTAGTATTTCTAAATATCTTGAATCTTAGGAGTGGCTTATTCAAATGTATTTATTCTTCTGATATCATGTAATCCTTTAGTAGTTCTATTGTTTTCTCTAGTTCTTCTTTCTCCCATGTTTTTGACTCGAAAACTAGTAGTACTCTTAACTCCTCTATGGTTGTTGGACATATGCTTGCTATCATTGAAGCTGTTATTTCATTATATCCCATTTCTTTTAGTTTGACTAATAGCTCCTCTATTCTATTTTCATCACATTTGGTAAATTTTTCCGCATAGTTTAGAGTTCTAGTAATCACTTCTGGTGCTTCATTATCTTCCTCTAAACGTTTTGTTAATATTTTCTTAACTAGAGGTATTGGTGCCTCCCTGGTGTTTTTTATTTCAAAAGACAATTCTATTCCACCCTTATAGTTATGCTTGTATTTTGGATAAATAAGTAGCGCTCAATAAATTATTCTAAGATGCTTTTTGTTCCTCCTCTATTCTATGTTTGGTTTCTGGTGTTGGACGTAAATGTTCTGGTCTTATGAACAATTTCTTTATCTTACTTCCAACAACAACCTCTACTATGTATGATTTTCCTCTCTTGCCTCTAATTACTCCTACTTTTCCATGGTATCTTCTATGGGGCATTCCCTTCATTACTGATGGATTTATTATTATATATACCTTGTCTCCAGGCTTGTACTCGTACATTAATAGGCTAAGTGGTGGTATGGCTCCTCGTTCTCTAACATGTTTCTTCAATAGCTTCCTTGTCCTATGCCTATATCCCCTTGGTGCTCTGACCATGAATACCTACCCTTGAATGCCTCTGTACTAAGGGGGCTAGAAGAGTACTATAAGGATTTCTTTTCCATAAACTTAAGACTATAATTGTACTGAAACAACATCTAATTCTATACACCTGGCACTTGCTTCTAATATATCCGAGAAACTAGGCTTTGTTCTTCCTTGATCACCGCTTACTAGTTCCTTAACATATAGGCCTCCTTCACATCTTATCAATGCTTCGAATACACTCCTGGTTATTTTTCGTGTTTTAACTGAGTAAACCTTCTTTTGCCTAGTTACATTAGGTCTTCTATGTAGAACTCTTCTTGGTGTTTGTTGAAGTATGGTTTTGTCTTTAAAGAACTCCTCAATTTTTCTGAGATCGTTTTCTTCTAATTCTTTATCAACGATTATTAAGGCCTTGTATACTTTAGTTGTTTTTGCTTTCTCCATTTTTATTAATCGAACATCTTTTCTCTCAGCTTCACCTTCGAGCTTTACCTCAACATAGGGGGATACCTTATTTACGGCGTCCTCTAATTCTCTTAGGCTTACCCTCCTACGTTTAGGCTTAACTACTTCAACTATCATGGGCCTACCAGTACCCAGCATACGTGCATCTACATCTTCACGTCCGGAAGCATGTAATATTGCTCTCTCTCCCTGGAGTATTTTGGCTATTTCCTGTAGTGTTTCTTCTATTGAGAGTGGGTATTTCTTCTTTCCATTCCATAGAATCCATATTGATTGTGAAATCATTCTCCCTTTTTTCCAGTATCTTCCCTTAATGTATAGAGGCATAATGATTGGATCTACTTTATTGTTTTCTAGGTCTATTAGTAATACTATGTCGGGTTTTGTAAAGTCTACTGGTATATTTGCTAATTGCTGTACTTTCTTACCTACTTCTCTTTTTATCTCATTACGTATGCTTTCATAATATTTTAGATCATATTTTCTAATTATCTCTTCTTCTCTTGCCTCAATGCTGCTACCCTTTTTAACGCCTACAATGAATGATCTTGCATCTAATGTTCTTAAGACCTCTACTGATTCCCTAGCGTATTTTTCTATTAGATTGTTTAGACTTCTCTCCCCACATATGCTACAAGTCTTAGGAGCTAGCTCCTTTAGGAAGTATTGTTGGTAAAGAGGCTTTGCTAAATCCCCTATGTTTTCTAGTATTTTTAAGGCCGTTTCCCTTGTATTCTCCCAATCTTCTATTAGTCTACGATGAATCTCCATTAGTGCTAATATTTTTAGTGCTTTACCTCTCTCCTCGTTCGTTAAACCTCTCCCCAGTCCTCCAAAGAGTCTTCCCAGACAATTGTCGCATAGGGGATAATGTTTGAGAATCTCTAGTACCTTCTCTATTATCGTTCTCTGAGTCATGGTTTTATACCTTGTTCTATTCTATCAATTAAGTAATTGAATATTATTATTTTCTGACTAGTACAGTAGTTATAGCTAAACCCTACTTGAACTGTATTATTTGCCTCAACTACTGGTGTACTTGTCCCGATATATAGTGCTTGTGAATCCTTGTCCCCATAATGTTTTATTGCATCTACTATGTTTAGGCCCTTACCAGTAACATTGTATAGAATATATGCTGTATAGTTTACCCCGTTTTCTTTTAATACTATACCATACCGTGTCCTCTTCCTTATCGCAGATTTTATTAGGCCGCACATTGACTCATAATCTGGTCTCAGATTCTTAACAGTTCTACCATCAACTACTAAGACTTTATTCTTACTTCTATGTGGACGTAGTATTAGTATTGTATCTTTTCGGATATTATGTGAGAGTAGAAGAGATGCAGATATTATTGGCGCTATTATCTTACAATCATTTAATGATTCTACTTCTACTTCTATTATCCTAACCAAGACCCGGAAAACCCTTAAATAAGTTCTTGAGTTTTCTTCCACGCTTTAGTTGACGGAGCATTTTCTTTAGTGTAAAGTACTGGTTAAGTAGCTCCTTTACATCTTCTACTCTCACCCCTGCTCCAATGGCTATTCTGCGGAGGCGCGAGCGATCTATTATTTCGGGATGATCTAATTCCTCATATGTCATCGAGTTTATTATTGCCAACCACTTATTCATTTTCTCCTCACTCATTTTGAGCTGCTCATCTCCAAGGTTCATGAATGAAAATCCAGGGATCATTTCTAATACTTTTCTTAGTGGGCCCAGCTTCTTCATTCCGATTATCTGGTGATAAATGTCCCTTAGTGTTAGTTTACCCGAAAGCATTGCTTCAAGTCTTTTCTGTGCTTCAACTAGTTCCTCAACTTTCTTAACTCTCTCCAGGAGTCCCTCTATATCCCCTAGACCTAGTAGTCTTGCCACAAATCTTCTCGGATTAAAGACTTCTAACTCATCTATTTTCTCACCAGTACCAACAAACTTTATCCGGGCTCCAGTAGCAGCTATAGCTGATAATGCACCTCCACCCTTTGCTGTACCATCTATTTTTGTTACAATAATACTCCCTATAGGTGTTGCTTCATGGAATCTTTTAGCTAAGTCAAAGGCTTTTTGACCTATTGCAGCATCTATTACTAGTACCACTTCGTCTGGTTTTATCGCTTCAGCTGTTTCTTTCATTTCTTTTAAAAGGTATTCTTCCTCGCCATAGCCATGACGACCAGCTGTATCAACTATTATTATATCGAATTTCTTGTTTAGGAAGTATTCTACGCCTCTCTTAGCTAATCCTACTGCATCCTTACTTCCAGGTTCACCATATACTGGCACCCTTATTTTCTCACCGAGTTGCCTCAACTGATCATAAGCCGCTGGACGATAAACGTCTGCTGCAACTAATCCAACACGATATCCCCGTTCTTTATAGTAGAGGGCAAGTTTTGCAGCTGTTGTTGTTTTACCACTGCCTTGGACTCCTACAAGTAATATTATGTATGGTATCTTAGGAGGTGTTACACGGGGTTCTACGTCTCCGCCAAAGAATTCTGAGAGAACATCATATACTATCTTTACGAACCAGTCTCTACGACTAATACCTGGTGGAGGTTCTTCCTCTAATGCTTTCTTTTTAATCTTTTGAGATAACTCGAAAACTAATTTTACATTAACATCTGCTTTTATAAGAGTTCTCTGAAGATCACGTATGAATTCATTTACCGCCTTCTCATAGCTACTAGTACTTCTAAGAAACTTCTTTAGCCCTTCACGTAGTCCCTCTAGACCTAGCACCAATACTACTACACCCTTTTCCTGGATTCCTTATTCTCTCGCAAGTATTGTAGATTACTCTGAGCATAAAGATATCGTATACAAAGATTATAAGAGTACTTCAAACTCCCCTAATACGCTTAACAACTTAGAGATTTGCTAACGGACTGCGGATTTTAATCTCACATTAGAACTAATAGGTCCAAAAGAGTGTTTGAATTAAAGGTATTATTATTATAATCTTGAGGACTCCATGCAAGGGATTCACATAGTATTCCTATCCGTAATGTTGGGTTTAAGGGAAGCCTTGATGTCTGGCGGGCCCGGGGGGATTTGAACCCCCGACCACTGGCTTCCCCGGAGAAGAACCCGTTGCCTTCAGCGGTTTACGGCCCCTTTAGGAGGCCAGCGCTCTGTCCTGGCTGAGCTACGGGCCCGTTCCTTGTGTTTAGTTAAAGTGGAGTAGTATAAGTCTTTCTAACCAACTCTTCCATTAACAAGTATAGGGAGCGCATGGAATTAAATGGGAAGGGAGCTGGGAGATTCTTCCATGCACTCATAGTTATGGAATATTTGCTTAGGGATAGAATAGTATCGGTTTCTCAAAAGTTCTTGCTGCTTCTAGTCTTTTCTTGTTCTCGCGTTTCTCTTTTTCTTTCATACTCTACACCCTAGTACTAATATATTAACGAGAGTCTGGTTAGTTGCTCTGGGTTTTTATAAGTTGCGGGTAACCGTTTACGATAATTGTCGAACTATATTATTTGCGTACGAGTACTAGAACACTTTGTTCTAATGATAGCTCTAAAACACTCGGCAACATACTACTATGCTAGTACAAATATTCGTGGTGTTGATATGGGTGCGGTATCCGGACGTGATATACTTGGATTGTCCATAGGACTTGCTTTAGGGATTTTACTACTAGTCGTAACCAGTATAGTATTAAATCAGCCATTGTTTGGCGTAACCTGGACTCCTCGTCAAGAATACTATCTGAAGATAGACCCAGCTTATATATACTTAAGAGTTGAGACTATCTCAAATAATACACCATTACTAAGGGGCAAAACCCTCATATGGTATATTATAATAATTAGAATAGAAAATCCTTACAACAATACTGTTGAGCTCAGAAGCGTTGAAGTACACCTGCCTGAGAACGTGTTTATAAGTAATTGTGGAAAACAAGGAAAAAACATTACTGCAACTATTGCAATAGGAGCTAATAGGACTAGAGAGGCCCAAAAAGAGGTTTTCGGTGTTTCAGGAAATGTATTATTCGATGCATGGATCAATAAGACTATTTGCGCCTACGGATTCTCAAACGATCTCCTAAGAGATAGTGCTAAAAGAGTATTTGACCGCAATACACAGTATTGGATAAATGGCGGTGATCAGAGGTTCAATCATTTATATGTAGTAATCACTGGTGTAGCAGAGCTACCAGGTCCCTGGAAATATAGGTTGCAAGAACTACAGATCCCACAGTACCTGGTTCTAGCCGCTAATGGAAGAACAATTAAGACTAATGATATTGTAGAGGCCTTAAAGATAATGACTATAAACTTAACGCGGATTGATACAAATACCTATGTATACAACACGATTCCCCGGGGATTAGGCTTTGACTTGGAGGGAACACCAACAATAAATACATACTATAATGGGACCTGGCCATGAAAAACAATGATGGTGTGCACCAGCTTCAAGCAACAACGCTAAGAATATACCTTTACCTACTTGACCAAAATAGGCCCCAAGGACCCAGAGAAATTACTAGAGCGTTAAACCTAAGCAGTCCAAGTATAGCATATTATCACCTAAGAAAACTAGAAGAACTAGGACTAGTTAAGAAAACATCGGAAGGATACATAGCCCTACCGGGAGCCAAAATAGAAGGATACATAACGCTGGGTAAGAGAATATTACCAAAACTAAAGTTCTACGCATTATTATACACGGGTATACTTATAGTAGAACTCACAGGCTTACTGATCACTATATTAAATAGGCAAGTACCTAAACCAGAACTACTAATCCTAATAGCATTAACACTAATAACCATAATCATACTAACAAAAGAATCAAAAATAGCATAAAATCCAGGTAAACGCTTATAAACCGATCCACAAGTAATCTAACCCGCTAGTCGCGCCGCGGTAGTATAGCCCGGCCTAGTATGCGGGCCTGTCGAGCCCGTGACCCGGGTTCAAATCCCGGCCGCGGCGCCACTAAAACCAGTTAACCGTTCTTTATAATGCAATGAGCCATTACTTAATACTCAATTGGCTTAGATTTAGTGATAGGATTTTTATGTGGTTGTGTACACTCTTGTGCGTGGGGTATTAATTATGAGTAAATCATATGCAACTCTAGGCGAGCTAAAGCCCGGTAGCTTTATAATAATTGACGGGGAGCCTTGCAAGATCGTTGAGATGAGTAGAGCTAAGACGGGTAAACATGGAAGCGCTAAGGCACACGTGGTAGCTATAGGCTTGTTCACTGGTAACAAGAGAACTATGGTCGCACCAGTAGACACACGAGTAGAAGTACCCATTATTGATAAGAGGACTGGCCAGGTAATAGCTGATATGGGTGACATGGTACAAATAATGGATCTTGAAACCTATGAGACATTCGAAATAGAGAAACCTAAGGACGAGGAACTAGCATCTAAGCTAAAACCAGGCGTTGAAGTAGAATACTGGGTTGTACTAGGACGCAGAATAATTATGAGAACACGTGGAGCTTAATTACCAATATGTCTAATACTAGAGTTTTTAGAAAACAAACAGATTTTCTCTTCCACTATCCATACACAAGATAAATAATATCTTCTCCGCATACTCGTTTTTATCTAGCTTTAACGACATCATTAACGTCTACATCTCCACTTTAAATTATACCTTACTTTAAGATGAGTTTTCTATAATCGTTTGTTGAAAAGTAGTTAGAGTCTTGCTATTTTTGGTGCGGGGGGTGGGATTTGAACCCACGCAGGCCTACGCCAGCGGATCTTAAGTCCGCCCCCTTTGTCCAGGCTCGGGCACCCCCGCACCTGGGACGCTTATGTGTTATGTGCTTGTGTCTGCTGTTTTATAGTGTTGTTGAGTGTGTTAATAAAGCTTGTTTGGTTTGGGTTTATATTGTGTTGTGGTAGCCTATGTGTTGTGGGCTGTTTAGTTATGGAGAGGTTTTTCCGATATGATAGGGGGGTTTTAGAGAGTATTAGTAGAGTTACACGTGTGGAAGACTTCTTAAGGAGTATTAGGGTTCCTGGTAGACGGTATTATGTTAGAGTTAACTTGCTGCGTATTTCTAGGGGAGAGTTTATTGATTTGTTGAAGAACCATGGCGTAGAGGCTTATGGTGACGAATTCTTAAGTGAAGCTATATGGTTTCCAGTTAAGGGACCCTTTAGGGTTCCAGTTGTGGATAAGGTTGTTGTTGCGAACAAGTATGCTGCCGAGAGCGTATATCTTGGCGCTGATCTTTTTGCTCCCGGTGTTGTTAGTGCTGTAGGTGTAAGGAAAGGAGATGAGGTCAACGTTATTTCAGTCAATGGAGATCTCGTTGCCTATGGTATTGCGGAGATGAGCGGCGACGAAATGGTTTCAAGGAAGAAGGGGTTAGCTGTACGTAATCTTGTATCAGTTTACCGAGTACCTAGTCTTAGACGTATAACTGGAATACGAGAAGACTGGTTTTATGAGCAGAGCTTCCCCGCTATGCTTACCTCGAGAATACTTGATCCCCAGCCTAGTGAAGTTATAGTTGATATGTGTGCTGCTCCTGGAGGAAAAACAAGTCATATAGTAGAACTTAGTAGAGGGGAGGCAATAGTCTATGCTTTTGATCACTCTAATACACGTGTCAAGAAGTTAAAGGAAACTTTAGGCAGACTAGGACACTTAGATAGAGCTAAAGTACTGAAAGCCGATTCACGTTATCTAGATGTAGATTTCCCGCACCTTAGAGCTGATAAGGTATTACTTGATCCCCCATGCTCTGCGTTGGGAGTTAGGCCCAAACTTTATGATGAGAAGAAATACAGTGATATCTTAAATAGTAGTCGTTATCAACGTCAATTCATTAAAGTTGCTTACCGCTTATTAAAACCAGGGGGCATATTAGTGTATTCGACTTGTACTATAACCATTGAGGAGAACGAAGAAAACATAGAATATGCTTTAAGCCTAGGATTCCAAGTAGACGAGATATGGAGACCCTTCGGCATGACTGGTGTAAAAGACTATTGGTTCTCAACTAGTCTATTAAGATTCCTACCAAACATCCATGATATGCCCGGCTACTTTATAGCACGACTAGTAAAACCTTAATGCCTTATTCTTCTGGCTAAAGGAAACCCACATCTCGGACAAGTAGTAGAATTCGTTACACCCCTCCAACCACAGTTCGGGCAATAGACTTCATACTTTCTCATCTCCTTTATACCAATAGTTTTTACAGCCATAAATACTAGGTTCAAGTACAAGGCAGTATTCTGAACAGAATAATCATCTGACACCAATATTACTTCGTAGCCTTTGCGCTTAAACCAATAAGCTAGTGCTAAAATACTAATATCAGCACTTGATAAACGATTAAGTTCTCCGATTTCACCAGCCTTCTTGACTACCTCTTTAACTGCTCTCTTAGGAGGACTTACTACTTCCAGCTTGTTTGACACTAATGCTAGTTCAAGTATCCTCTTACTATATTCGTCTCTAATTTCCTCAATTATTTTAGGTGTTGTATAATGTTTACCTGGAAGCGATAAAGGCATTCCGGCAAAGATACCGCTTGCATCATGTATGAATATTCTTCTCTTCTCCCTACTATCTTCTCTCAAAGACTCGCTCATATATTGGTAGCCTCTGGAACCTTATCACTCTAACAGGTGTTGGAGCCTTAGTAATGGTAACTATCTCTCCGGGATCAATATCTATCAAGTATTGTCCATCTATTAATAGTCTTGCCCGAGGCGAATCACTCCTTATAGCCACTTGTACAATTGCTGTTGGCGGAAGAATTATTGTTCTTAGGTAAAGTTGTAGTGGATTAAGAGGTGTAACTATTATTGACTGTACTTCAGGGTCGACTATAGGTCCTCCAGCCGATAATGAGTACGCTGTAGAACCTATAGGAGTAGCAACAATTATGCCGTCACCGTCTAGAGAAAATAGTGGTTCTCCATCCTTGAATACTCTAAGTCTAACAACTTTAAAATCTGGTTGTAGAAAAGCTACTTCATTTAAAGCATAGGGTAGTTTTATATTCTTACCCTCTATTTTCGCTTGGAGCCTCATATAGCGTACTATAATATACTTACCATCCAATAGGTCCCTTATACGAGCCGTTACTTCGTAAGGATTTACATCTAATAGGAACCCCCTCCTCCCTAACCTAATAGTCATAATTGCTGGCTGACGATCTCCTAATAGTTGGACGGTTCTTAAGAATGTACCATCACCACCAACTACAACTATAACATCTGGTGTTTCACGAGTTAAATCAAATATCTTATCAGAACCAATATAACTGGCTGCAATCGAGTCAAAGAATACTTCTATACCGTTCTCACTAGCCGCTTTTAATATCTCAAATAATATCTTCGATATAGACTTATCTCCTGGTTTGGCTACAACACCTATCTTCAATGCATAAACCCTTATACCTATCTGTAAATGGTTTCAGACTATCCCTTTATCTAATACTGTCTTGTAAACCTATTTTAGGTGTTGCATAAATGATTTACTGTGTAAAAACCGGTATTAGCACGCATAAGCATATTATAGAACAATTAGCAAGAAAATGCCTTATAAATCCTCGTTATAAGATAGAATGTACTGAAGACTATTGTCTAATACCATTGAAGAACACACTTAACGATTTAAAAAACAACAATATAATTATAATTGATTGCTCTCCTCCTCTAAATAATTTTAGAGGAAAAAATCTAAGAAATATAGTAAAAGAGTACCTAGGAGAAGAGGTAGCAAGCAAGGTTCCTAGATCATATGATATTATTGGTGAGGCCATTATAATACAGCTTCCAGAAGAACTTAAAGATTACTATTGTTTCATATCTGACTTACTATTAACGCTACATCCTAACGCAAAATCAGTATATCGAAGAACAAGCAAGACAAGAAGTGAATATAGAATTAGAGATCTAGAACACATAGGTGGCATGAAGATAACAGAAACCATTTACCGTGAACACGGGTTATCTTTTTATGTATTATTGGGACTAGTATATGTCAATCCTAGTTTTAGTTATGAACATAGACTGATAGCAGAGATGACGGAAAATAGAGAGAAAGTACTTGATATGTTTGCTGGCATAGGAGGATTTACACTAAACATTGCTGCAAGAAAAAATACTAGAATACTAGCTGTGGACATAAATCCATGGGCTGTTTATTGCGGCCTACGAAGTATAAGTTTGAATAGAAAGAAAATAAAGAGTGAAATAGTATATATTAACAGCGACATTAGATCTCTATCAGAGTATATTAGAAGAGACTATTTTGATAGAGTAATTATGAATTTACCATTGTATTCTATAGATTTCTTACCCCTAGCAATACATCATGTGAAAAACAACGGTATTATACACTTTTATGGTGTGGAGAAGTCCCTGGATAGACTCGTGGAAAAGATATCTGAAAACATAGAGAGTCTCTTACCTGGCGTTCTATTAGAAGTGATTGATGCTAGAAAAGTGCTAGAATACGCTCCATACAAGTATATTTATCGTATTGATTTGGCTATTCGTAAGGCTATAAATACTACATAGAGAAAAGATCCTTTCACTAAATCGTCTATTAATGAACGCGATAAATCTATTGCCGCTTTATTAGCATTAATCATGATTGTTGCATCATCTATATAAGAAGACTTTCTAATTATTATTCTGCGATCATCATTTAATACTAAGTCCTTAGACCCCCTGCCAATTACTACATCAACATTATTTCTAGTAATAAGCACAGCAATTATAACCGAATTATCTGCCCTCGCAATACGCTTAAACTCTTCCGAAAAATCTATCAATGCTTTATCTGCTTTAACACCTACAATACAGTCTCCGAGAGGCGTTAGATAATCATCTCGAGTTATCTCTATAGTTGATCTATGTGTAGCGCTTACATTAACGTGCCCACGACTTTTTACTAGTTCCACTGCTATATTCACTTGACCACTCATAAATACCTATACCAGATTTTATCATTGAAATACCAAGATTTAATCTTATATCGGATACTACATAATAGGTCTTTAGAGAGGTGGCGTTGAGTACCATGAATTATAGATTCATTGAGGAGCGCAAAAGACTAGTAGAAATGTTAAAGAGAGAGGGTATTATAAGGAGTAAAAAAGTTGAAAGAGCGTTATTAAATGTGCCTAGAGAATTGTTTGTACCAGAAAATTATAGGGATCTAGCCTACGCAGATACACCATTACCCATAGGTAAAGGACAGACTATAAGCGCACCACACATGGTTGCGCTTATGACGGAATTATTGAATCTTGATGAGGGAATGAAAGTTTTAGAGATTGGCACGGGATCTGGTTATCAAGCGGCTGTAATAGCAGAAATTGTTGCTCCAAAGAACTCGAAGAAGCCCGGTAAGGTAATAACAATAGAGCGTATTCCCGAATTAGCAGAATTCGCTAGAAGGAATTTAGAGAGAGCTGGATACATCGATAGAGTTAAGGTAGTGGTAGGTGATGGGACCTTAGGTTATCCTAAAGAAGCCCCTTACGACCGTATAATAGTTACAGCTGCCGCTCCCGATATACCAAAGCCTTTACTGGAGCAGTTGAAACCTGGTGGTCGCATGGTCATACCTGTTGGCAACAAGTATCTACAATACTTATATATAGTTGACAAGACCCCCTCTGGTAGAATAATTATAAATAAGGATATACCTTGTGTTTTCGTTCCTCTAATAGGCAAGTATGGTTGGAAGGTAAAAGAATACTTATACTGATCTTAAGTTCGAAGGATTTGAAGTTTAAGTTAACACACATTATTTCTTAAACCATAAGTCTAGTCCTAACTGTTTGCTTTTTATATGTTCACGATAAGCTGTTTTAAGTCTGTTTAAAGCGTTTCTCACCCTCTCTGGTGAGAAGTCGTGTTCTTTTACGAGCAGTTCTATAACTGCGTTCTCATCTGGTTCTTTCCATTCTAGTTTGTAATCGTCAGTTACTTGTGGATTTAGGAAGTATTCTCTTATTTTTAATGGGTCAATGGGGAACTCGTGCCTCGGTAGTGCTTTCAATGCTTTTTCGAGACTGCCGTATGTTTTTATTATCTTCAATGCTGTTTTTGGACCTATTCCCTTTACTCCCTCAGGATTATAATCCGTTCCTAGAAGAATTGCTATATCTACTAATTGTTCTCTAGTAATACCTAATTCTCGTAATAGAGTATCTAGTTCTATTAGTTCGGGTTTTATTTCAACGTAAACGTTTTTTCGGGGAAGTTTTCTTCTTCCTGTTATAGTTAGATTTCTCACGAGTCTAGGTGTACCAAAGAGTAATGAGTCGTAATCTTGGCTTGCTGAAGCATAAGCATCACCCTTCTGCGCCATGTATGCCGCTTGGGCTTCTCCTTCAGCTGGTGCTTGAACCCATGGTATACCCATAGCTGTTAGCAGTTTTTTAGCATCTTCAACCATCGGTTCAGTTAATCTCGACGACATTTGTGCGTAGCGTTTAGCTGCTTCTAGATCACCTTTTGATAAAGCTTCTTCGTATTTTCTTACTGCTTCCTCCTTTACCTTCTTTCTGCGCTCTATTTCCATTTTCTTCAGCTCAGGAGGTTTACCGTCAAATACGTAAACTGGTTTTATACCTTGCTCCATTATATTTATCGTCCTGTAAAATAAGCCGCTAAGATGACTGGTTATTCTACCCCGCCTATCTTTTAGTGGCGTTCCATCGGGTTGACGTATTGCCGTCAAGAACTGATATAAGGCATTATAAGCGTCAATTGCTATTATTTTTCCCCTAAGTTCTTTTAATTCTATTACTCTTATTGCTTTCTCTGGTATGAGATCGCGTAAATTTACGCCCATGAACAAACACCTAGTCTATTAATAATTTATTTTGCTTTTAACTTATATTTGCATTCTTCTTCCTAGGGGAGTCAACTCTATTATTCTTACGTTTTCCTTTAATTGGCGTACGAGAACTAGTCCTTGAATCTCTAAGGTTAGCAACGTTTTTAGGAATTGCGAGAACGATAAATCATAAGTTCTACGGAGTGCATCATATAATTCTTTGTCTTTAACTAATCCTCCTCTCGACTCAAGTATTCGTAGTATTTCTAGATGCAGTGGCCTAAACCGCCATACATTACTCATTTTTATCCACGCCCCACTTTTAATTCGTTAATAAAGAACTAGTGTCTTGTTATGTGTATACGTTAGGCCTTATATTTGTTCTTGGAAGTTGTTGTTTAGCTCTACTCTCCCACATTCTATACAATTGTATCATCTCAGGCGTTATAGAAGGTTTAACCCGCCTTAATGCCTTCTCAAAGTGTCTCATATACACTCTTCTAGTATTTATATCATCTCTTAGGGCAAACAGAGCAGCTTCTCTTACTAGATACTCCAGATCAGCACCACTATAGCCCTTAGTTTTTTCCGCTATAAGTTCTAGGTCTACGTCTTCAGCTAATGGAACCGATCGCGTGTGTATTCTAAGAATCTCCAATCTACTACGTTTATCTGGTGGTGGTACGTAGATTATCTTGTCAAATCTTCCTGGTCTTAGCAATGCTGGGTCAAGGATATCGGGTCTATTAGTAGCAGCAATGACAACAACGTTGTCGAGTCTAATTAAACCGTCCATCTCTGTTAAGAGTTGACTAACAACTCTCTCTGTCACATGAGTGTCGCTTCCGAGACCTCTCATAGGGGCAATTGCATCTATTTCGTCAAAGAATACAATTGCGGGAGAATACTGTCTTGCTCTTCTGAATATTTGTCTTATTGCTTTTTCTGATTCTCCTACCCATTTGCTTAGTATTTCTGGGCCCCGAACCGCGATAAAATTAGCACCACTCTCAGTAGCAGCAGCCTTAGCCAACAAAGTCTTACCAGTACCAGGAGGACCAAACAAGAGAACTCCTTTTGGAGGCCTAATGCCTACGCGCTTGAATGCTTCTGGGTGTTTTAGTGGCCACTCTACAGCTTCCCTCAACTGCTGCTTAACATCCTCCAAACCACCAATATCACTCCAACGAACCTCAGGAACCTCAACATAAATCTCACGCATTCCACTCGGCACTATTTCCTTATATGCTGCTAGGAAGTCCTCCATTCTAACCTCCATGTTTTCGAGAACATGAGAGGGTATCTTATCCGACGCCAAATCTATTTCAGGTAAATATCTTCTTAACGCATGCATTGCCGCTTCTTTTACTAGTGCCGCTAAGTCAGCCCCAGTATAACCATGTGTTATTTCCGCTAGTTTCTGTAGATCAACGTCATCTGCTAGCGGCATGTTACGTGTGTGTATTTGAAGTATTTCTAATCGTCCCTGCTTGTCAGGTAATGTTATCTCTATTTCTCTATCGAATCTACCTGGTCTACGAAGAGCAGGATCTACAGCTTCAGGCCTATTAGTTGCTGCGATAATTATCACGTTACCTCTGGCTTCAAGTCCATCCATTAATGCAAGTAATTGGGCTACAACTCTTCTTTCAACCTCTCCTATTACTTCGTCTCTCTTTGGAGCCAAAGCGTCTATTTCGTCTATGAATATTATTGCTGGAGCGTTTTTCTTGGCCTCCTCGAATATTTCTCTTAGACGAGCCTCGCTCTCACCATAAAACTTACTCATAATCTCGGGACCATTAATAGCGATGAAATGCGCTTCTGTTTCATTAGCAACCGCTCGAGCAAGTAAGGTCTTACCTGTGCCTGGTGGACCGTATAATAGTACTCCTTTTGGAGGCTCTATTCCAAGGTGCTTAAAGAGTTCTGGATGTCTAAGCGGGAGTTCTACTAGTTCCCTAATTCTCTTTATAACGTGTCTCATACCTCCGATATCCTCGTAGGTTACCTTTGGTGTTATTGACCTCTCTACTGGTTTCTGTAGGATCTGTATCTGTGTTGAATTAGTTACCATAACTACTCCAGACGGCTTTGTCTGTACAACTATGAACGGTAATGGCTTTTCTAGAACGGGTACAAGTATTATATTGCCTTCAACAACTGGTTTGTCTATTAGTTTTCTACGCACATAGCCTATGAAGCCTTGATCAGCTGAAGCTACGAAATCTGCTGGTGCAAGCCTGACAAGACTAGCTGGTTTAGCATCTACTACCCTTACTATTACTCTATCTCCAATACTCACGCCTGCATTCTTTCTCATTAGACCATCCATACGTATTATCTCGAGACCCTCATCCTCAGGATAACCTGGCCACGCCTTAGCTGCTGTTATCCTACGTCCTTCTATCTCTATTATTTCTCCGGGACTTATATTCGCCCTTCTCATAACCATAGGATCAATGCGCGCCCATCCCGTTCCGACATCCCTCTGCTTTGCTTCAACAACCTTCAATATCAACTCCTTCTTTACTCGTTTATTTCTATGTGTAGCCGTCAATAACTATCCCCTTCTAAGCCCATATAGTATCCTACGTACTGCAGCTAGCTATTTATACCTATATTATACTTGAATGAAAAGACTGCTATCCTGTTAAAATAAGATAGTGTTTTCCTAATATATGTAAGATAAGAGAATATTCCTTTAGACATAGTTTAAAAACTCATTCTATGTAACATTTCCACTTCTACTTCACTCACTTTTTCAATACTCTTTATTATCTCCTCTAGCTTCTCGGTACCACCCTCTTCGTCCTCAGGCATTAATATGTATAGTCTTAGAGCATTTAACCCAAACGCTATTGGAACAATATCATACCTCATAAGCTCGTATCCTTCGGGAAGTTTCTTTGAAACTTCGTCTACGATCTCCTTTTTTAAGTCTACATTTATATCTGTTGGGAGAACTTTCAATATAGCGAGTAATTTTGCCATCCCTACTACCCTCTACTTTATGGTCCTTCAAACCCGCAATTAGGACACTTATATTTAATTGTAAGCTTCCTACATTTATTACAACGCCATATTAGCACTCTTCCACAATTAGGACAGTAGAATGCTACACCACGCTCTGTAGGTGATATTAGCCTACCACAGCTTGAACATGTCGGTGGTGTTGTTGTTTCTACTATTGCTGCTAATCTTACTCTAGTAGCTAACGCCATGACTCGTACCTCATCTTGTACTCTTCTGCGGGCCAAGTATAAGATTAATTTAGGATTAATAAATAGTTATGCTATCAAGAACTAAGGGGTAGACTATATGGAAGAATACAAGCAGGTAATCGTTGTTAGAACTGATTTAAAAATGAGCAAAGGTAAACTAGCCGCACAAGTAGCACATGCAGCTGTTTCAGCTTTACTAGAAGCACTAAAATATAAGCGAGAATGGGTTGAGAGATGGATTGAACAGGGACAAAAGAAGGTAGTCTTAAGGGTTGAATCAGAAAAAGAACTAATAGATATTTATGAAAAAGCACAGAGAAAAAATCTCCCCGTCTCCCTGATCATTGATGCTGGAAGAACAGAACTCGAACCCGGAACAAAAACGTGTGTCGGTATAGGACCAGCACCTTCTAGGAGAATAGATGAGATCACAGGTGAACTAAAATTACTTTAAACAAAAATATTTCTCCTTACGAGATAGACCATATCCTTGGCATTCAATATTATGTACTCGATGCCTTTAAGATAGAGAGTTTAAGACATAGATTAAGACCTAGCGAGTTTATTGTAGAAGAAATAGATAGAAGCGGCAAAATAGTATCTACATACTTATTAAGTGAGTCTAAATCCGAGATGATTTATTCAGGGAAGTCTAGGTCTTACGCTCTATATATTCTATATAAAAAAGAGAAGTCTACACTTGAAGCATTAAAAATTATCCAACGTGTACTAGGTATTTCTTCCCGTGATATAGATGTTGCTGGATTAAAAGATGCCTTCGCTAAAACCTATCAACTAGTAACAGTGAATACACGAAGAATTGACACATTGCCAGGGATAATTAAGAAAGATAAAATAAAGTTAATCTTAGTAGGATTCGTTGATAAGCCGTTGAGAAGGGGAGATCTTTGGGGAAATAAGTTCACTATAACACTGATAATTAACGAAGAAGAGTATACGAAGTTTCTACATAACTATAATGCTTTATTACAAGAGAAGGTTCTACCAGCCTACTACGGCTACCAAAGATTTGGTACACGTAGACCAATAACACATCTTATCGGAAAATATCTTTTGAAAAGAGATTGGTGTTTGGTGCTTAGAACGATAATAGATCTCCCATTTATAACGGAAAATGACTACGTCGTAGCGTGGAGGTTAAATGCCCTAAACATAGAAAATACTGTAAAATACACTATAGGTTTGAACCCTGAGGATAGCGTATACAACGCCCTAATGGAGAGGAAAGAATCAGCTTGTTATAATATAATAGCTAAGAGGATCCCGAAAAAATTATTGGAGATATTCTTATCCGCATATCAATCATATTTATTTAATGTTATTTTAAGTCTGCTAATAGAAGATAGCTCGTACTATACTATAGATATTTCAGAGAAGATTAGAGTTCCGGGCTACAGACTAAATAAATGCGATGAATATTGTAGATACGTTATGGAATACGAGAACATAACCTCAAAAGAATTCAACGTTAGAGAACTAGGTATTAAAGCTCTATCATATAATAGACCAGTAAAAATGATTGTCTATGAGCCTCAGATAAGGATTGACAAATATGAGAGTAGAAATGACTTACTAAAAATAATAATTTCTTTTAAGCTTGCTAGAGGTATGTATGCTACTATCGTGCTGAGGGAACTAACGAGAGCAAACCCTCTCAAATTCACATGAAAACAGAATATCCAGTGTCTTTTTGAAAAAACGAGATTATATCTCCGCTACTCTTATCTCAACTTCTTGGCCTATGATCTCTGATAATATCTTCTCGTATACTTCACGAGCATGCGATATTATTCTGAAATCCGATCTCGGTACCCTAATAACATAATGTGTTGATCCATCCGGCAACCATACAGTGTTTATTCCAAGAATTCTCACTGGATGCAATACTAGTGTTGCTAATTGTCGAACATCATTTGATTTAGGCACAACCTTTACACGTATGTTAAGTTTATTAGATAATGCTCTAGAGAGCTTTCCTAGCTCGTGTGGTGAAATCTTCCTCTTAAACGATAATACGACTACGAGAATATTGTCCTCTCTATACGATTTATGATATTCCGCATCTTTAAGGAACTTAACACCAGATTCCTCTAGCTCTATAAGAGCTCTCATAACCTCAACTTCGAACTCCTTAACCTGGCCCGAGTCCACTAGGAACTGGCAACGGGGACATAGTATACCGCTTTTCACACATATATAGTCTAACGGTATTTTCACCAAAGCCTTAACCTCATTATCACACTATTATTGTTAGTACTTGTACTTCTTAGACGTGGAGAGCTAAAATTCTTAACTCTAACTATGAGAGGAAAGAAATATATTTCCTAATATGTATTTCTGGGCTTAGACTCTGAAGAAGGTACTTGAGGGGATACAGCAGTGCCAGTCAAAGACCCAGTAAAAGTCGAGATAGTTATTAACCGTGCATTGAGGAAACTAGTCTGTAGAAACTGTGGTGCACTTAATCCATGGGGAGCAACTAAGTGTAGGCGCTGTAGAAGTAGAAACCTAAGACCTAAACGGATCGAAAAAGGATTAAAGCGCGGCTAAAGTTTTAGCCCTAACTCTTTAAGCCGTGTAATAATCATATTTCTCTCATCTTGAGGAAAGAATCCTAAATGGCGCCACAGTATTCTCTGATTTATCTTGTATCCCTTCTTATCTAAAAGACTTATGATGTCAACTAGTTTTTCATAGTCTTCTGGAGCCCCGGCTCTCGCCTTAAGGAGCAAATAGTCTTCGACATGAATTAATTTCACATCAATATCCTTTATTTTCTTTTTACGTGCTTCAGATAGTATTTCTGGCGGTATATAGAAGTCATATATATTCTCATAGAGCTCAACCACTATATCTCCTTCATCAGTATTTATTACCAAACGTGGTGTTCCTATATCAGTAAATCCGAACCCCCATTTTCTTTCTTCAGCAACACTTCGAATGGATTCTTCCTCCATGAAAGGACTTGTATTAGTTATAAACAAGTCAAGATCTCCACTAAACTTCTTGCTCTTCAATTCCAGGTATACTACGGTATCACCTATGATTACATAATCGTATCCTAAATCCGCTATTTCCTTTAATACCTTCACGAGCGAAGACAGTGTATACGGCAATTACTTCTACCTCCACGTCAAGTATCTTATAACACTGATATTATAAAGTATGTAGATAAACAAAAATAGACCCCGGAGAAAAATAGAGTTTCAGAGCCGGGGTGGCCGAGCGGTCAAAGGCGGCGGGCTGCAGTGGCTACCAAAGCCGCCCATCAGAAACCCGTTTAAGCCCGGGTTCGAATCCCGGCCCCGGCTCCACATACTCTTTAGCCTCCACCTATTAGCTTCATCGAGGTCTGAACCATAGCGTTAATGTAATCTATAATTCCATTAGCTGATGTTGTTCCGCTAGCAATATGTTCTAATACATCAATGCCTCCGATCATTGATAGAATTCCTACTAAAATTATTAGCCCAGCTAAAACGCTTAATACCGAAACTGGTAGTGTCTCTTCTCTTATTTTTCCTAGAAACTCAACGGGCCTAGGAGGTACTAATAATGTCACTATTAGTTTCATGTAACCCAATATACTTATTGCCGTTGATAATATCAATATTAGTGCAAATATTGCTAAACCACTATTAATCAATGCATTATATATTAGCAGCTTGCTAAAGAATCCTCCAAGCGGCGGAACTCCAAGAAGATGTAGGAGCCCTAATATTACTAGAGCCGTTGTTACTGGCATTATTTTTCCAAGACCTTTCATGAAATTTATACTTCTTGTACCCGTTGCTTTTATGTACAGACCAGACGCCATGAATAAAAGTGTTTTACCAAATGAATGGTTAATTGTATGCAATACCACTCCAGCTATAGCCATAGAGGTAAGAGCTGTACTAACGCCTCTTAAACCCACACCTAAACCCATGAATATTATCCCTAAGTGCGCGATTGTTGAATAAGCTAACAAACGCTTTATATCATCTTGAATAATCATTACGAGCGCTCCTAGTATAGCAGAAACTGCTCCAAGAATTAGGATAATTAATAATATTGCGTCTCTCAGACTCATGCCTCCGCCTATATCAAGTGTAGAGTTAGAGCCGAAAATCGTGTACATGAAACGTAGTGTGGCATAAGCCCCCATTTTAACAACCAGGCCGGATAAGGCAGCTGATACGGGTGTTGGTGCTTCAGGATGTGCATCGGGAAGCCAGAAGTGATTGGGAAATACAGCTGACTTAAAGGTAAATGCCCAGAGGGCTAGAGCTAGAGCTATTGCCGAGGCTATAAAGACGTTACCATAACCTACTCCGCTCATATTGGATAGGAAGCTATATGCTGTAGTAAGAGTTGAGGTAAGCCATGGTCTTGCTTTTAACGCCAAATCAGCCATATTCACCGTACCATATGTTCCATAAATGAATACCACTGATAAGAAGTACATTGTTGTAGCAGTAGCGCCAACGATAGAGTACTTTATCGCTGCTTCTATGGCTTCTCGTTTAGACCTATAAAATGCTACGAGACCGTATGCAGATATAGCTAGCACTTCTATCATAACAAATAAGTTGAATATATCACCTGTGTATACTATACCAAGCATACCGGTTTCAATTAGTAGAATAAGAGTATAGTACCATTCAACTCCATCTTCATTTTTCATATACCACCAACTATATATTACCACTAATAGCATGTCAAGAGCCACTAGGAAACCTAAAACACTACTAACACCATCAATCTCGTACACTATGCCAAGAGGACCAGGCCATCCTCCAAACAAGTAAACCAGTGGATGACCATAAACATAGTTAACTAAGTAGAAGTTAACGAATGCAAACAATAATGCTACAATAGTGAAGACCAGCGCATATATATGGTAGAATAATCTTCTCTTAATTACTAAAGAGATTAGTGGAAGTGAAAAGGCTGCTATAGTTAGTAATAATGGTGCTATGCCTATGCTGACTTGAGGCCATATCATAGTGTATCACCTTGCTAGTCGAATATTCTTTTAGCGTATTCATCGAACATTTTGCTTATTTTTTCGCGTGCAAGAGAAGGCTCGGTAGTTTTAACATCTATCCAATGCACATAAAAGATCTTGTTCTCCTTATCTAAATCTACTACAACTGTTCCAGGTGTATTTGTTATCGAACATGCCACCAATGCCTCCCCATAATCACTATTGGTTTCATATGGTACGCGTACAATTCCCGGATTTAGTGACATCTTAGGACTTAAGGCGCGTTTTATAACATCAATATGTGATAATACTTCGCTTATGAAGAAGTACTTCAACGAGTATGCTATAAGCCATAAAAACCTCTTTGGATCTGAAGCCTTTTTAGGATTTTCTAATACTATGTTGGTAGTTATTAAACCTACAGCAATTGAAACTATTATACCCGTCACTATGTCATAGAGTTTTATTGATCCCGTGAATACTATGTAAACAGTAAACGATAATATTGAGATAGGTATTGATTTTATTAGTCTATTCATCTTCTTCTCACCTTATGAATATTAACTGTACCGTAGAGACGATAATATTGTATGATTATGAACGCTATGAACAAAGTTACAGCAAGTCCTATTACAACTGCTGTGAGAACAAGCGCTTGAGGGAGAGGGTCAACTGCTGTAGAAGTATATGTTTCTAATACTTTTCTAGTGACTGGCAACTCTGTTATGACGGGAGGCTTGGGTAGCTTTCCTATAGGCCATCTATACCCCACTAGGATAGCAAAGGCATTAGCTGTATCGCTTAGAATTGTGATTGCTATTAATTTTTTCACTAGGCTTGGCCGAGCAAATATTCCATAGAGAGCAATACCAAGGTTTACATATAATGATAATACTACTACATATGCAGCGAATAATGCATATTCATTAACCATCCATAGTCACCTTCTTGACCTTTTCTTCACTAATAGACAATAGGAGGAATACTATCGTGAACCCAAAGGCTACAGCTATGAATTCAAATAAGTTAAAGAAGAGCAGGGATCCTCCAAGAATATAGTTATCTACAAGAGAGGGAAAACTCAGTGGCGCGTCTATCTTCGCCTGGTTTTGAAATATATAGGCATTTACTCCAAGCACTATGGCAATAAGTAGTAATGCAATACTTGTAATAGCTATTCCGAGTAAACCAATGCTCCTGAATAGTAATGCCTTATTTTTAGATAACCCGTGGATTGGGAGAAAATATCTGGAAAATATTATTATCGATAACACTATTACTACTGTAGCAATACTTCCAGCTTGAAATCCTCCTCCAGGTGTTAAATGACCGTGCAGAGCTACGGAGGCAGACACCGTGGGTATAAGAATGAGAGAAATTCTTGTTACGGTCTTAGCTATTGGACTTAAACCCGTTTTTTCTGTATTCTTTTTAAAATCCATATATACTCCACGATAGAGAGCTATTGATGCAATTATAGCAGCATAGAATACAGCAGTCTCATATAGGGTATCTAAGCCACGGAAATCCCAGACTATAGAGGTAACTGATTCCAGTGCAAATACCGTAAGATATGGTGTAAACGTGTTATATGTTAGATTCAAGTAGTTAATAGCAATCCTACGTACATTAATTGGTGGTAAAGGCCCTAGTCCTCCTAATGCTGTTATATATGCTAGACTTAAGATGAATACTATTATTGATGCTATAACGAATACATCAGCTTTTTTCATATTAATCACCCTCGTATCGTTCAGTCTTTTTTATTACGAATAGAAGAACAGCTGGTATAAGACCGACAGAGACTGGTATGTATACTAGTACTATATCGGGAGCCATTAGCACGTAGTATATTAGTGCATACATGGCACTCTGTATAGCTGAATACACGACCGCTTTCACAAGATCACGTTCACGTATTGCTAGATATGCTGCTACTACACTAGTTATTGCGAAGAGTGTGAGTAAAGTTAATGTGAAAATTTCAAGCATTCTTATCTCCCTCTTTCTTTTTTATGTCTTCTTCAAGATGATCAACGACTTTTGGTTCAACTTTAACAAGTCTTGCTTTGTGGGTCGCTCTAGCTAATACGTGCGAGCCTACGGGAGCCAATATTATGATGATGATTGCTGTTATAATTGAAGCACCAGCTAGAAAGAACCTATACGTACCAAGCCATTCAGCACCAAGAGCTATTAAAGCGATACCGATCAATGGTACGAAGGCTCCACCTATAGTTCCCACAGTTGCAGCATGCAATCTCACATAGAAGTTAGGAAACCTTAACATCCCGATACTAGCAGCTAAATCACAGAATACACCTATAGCAACCAGTATTTCACCAATATATACTACCGTTTCATTTACGTACATACATTAATCACCCATATCTCGTGCTTCAAAATATTTTGATACATATATGTCGAGAGCATAAACCCATAGAGCCAGAACAACAGCACATGATATCAATATTGGAGAACGATATAGTATTGAGAGGAGAGCGAGGAAAGCGGCTATGTCAAAGGATAAAGCATCTATAGCTAAAACTGTATCGGGTATTGTTGGACCCCTTATGGCTCTTATGATGTATAATGTGAATGAAAGCAAGTATAATGGGAAAACTATCATGATAAACAATGTTACTTGCTCCTCCAAGCTCATTCTCATTGGCCCTCATTTAATATTAGGTAAATAGGATAAAAATTTATGTAATAATGCATTAAAACGAAATATTATAAAACTCATCATAATATTCACCTAATCTAGTGATAGTTTAAGATACTCGTTCTCACTTAAACGACGCCCAATTATTCTAAGAGCTAGTTCGTCATCCACTATATCTACCTCTAAATCTCTTTTCAGGAATGATATTATTTCGTTATATGCTAATGGTATTGTATCCAATCTTATCTTGCTCATCTTATTACAAGTACTATATGATGCTATTACATGTCTTGACACAGGATTTACTACTTTACGATATTTACACAAGTATACGTTAACATATATGATTTCATTCATCTAACAATCACCTCCACCTCTGTTTCTTTTACTTTAGGCTTAGCTATACCTAACAGAACAGCCACTCCATAAATTATGGCTTCGGGACGAGCAGGACACCCGGGTACATATACGAGTTTGTCTATTACAACACCTTGTTCTTCAAGTACTCTCTTCAAAGCCTCAATACCACCAATAACACCATATGAATCATGCCATATCCCCCCACCAACTGCACAAGCACCGATTGCAAGAACTAATCGTGGTCGTGGAACAGCTCTTAGAGTTCTTACGACTTTTGGTAGAGTTTTTCTTGTGATAGGGCCTGTTAGGAGCACTAAATCAGCGTGTCTCGGCGATGCTACCAATCTTATACCAAAGCGTTCCGCATCAAAATATGGTGTTAGCACATCAAGTATCTCTATATCGCAGGCATTACATCCACCAGTATTCAAGTGGAATACCCATATACTTTTCTTTAATATGTTACTTGGCTTCAACATAAAGCATCCCTCTACCATGGAGCATTCCTTCTACGAATTTCCGTTTCTTACAATTAGTTGCCATATGAGCATATGTCTCGGCAACGGGTACTCTTCTTATAACAAATTTTATCATATTCTCTGGCGCATGTCTTTCAGAACCACATCTACAACACACGACTTTGTAGTGAACTACTTTATTATTTAGATCCTTAATGTTTTCTGTCGCCAACTCGAAGTCCTTGGTTATTGTTATAGCTTTTACAGGACAAACATCAGCACAACTTCCACAGTAAATACATCTACCTATAAAGTAATTTATTATTCTCTTATCATAGGTTTCTTTTATGGTTAGCGCATTACTAGGGCAGATGTTTACACATGCTCCGCATCCTATACACTTGGAAGCATCTATTACTATTCTGCCTCTGAATTCACTCGTTATTAATGGTGGTTTATCGGGGTACCGTATGGTTACTACCCCAGTCTTGCGGGCTATATCTAGTAGTTTTAATGGTTTCATCTTATTCATAATCCACACCTCGGACAAATATTGTATCTTTGCAATTCTTTGAATGAAATAGTCCTCCGTTTACCAGTTGAGAGATCAACAACTTGTATTCTATCTGTACACGAAAAGCATGGATCTATACTAGCTATGGTTAATGGAGCGTCAGCCAATGGAGCGTCTTTAAGCATTACTTTAAGAGCTGGTATATTCTGATACGTTGGTGCCCTCACACGCCATCTATATAATTTATTATCTTTACCCGTTATAACAAAGTGTATATCCTCTCCTCTCGGCGCCTCAACCGATGATACACCTATAGCATTTTCAGGTATCTCTATTTCTTCACTCATTATCGGTCCTTGGGGCAACTGATCCAATAATTGTCTTATTATATTGATGCTCTCAAATACTTCATCGACTCTTACAAGTAGTCTTGCCAAATTATCTCCTTCACTATAAACTGGTACTTTAAAGGAGACATACTTGTAGGCTGCATAAGGGTAATCCTTTCTAACATCTCTCTTTAGCCCGGAGGCTCTGGCTACTGGTCCTACTACACTTAACTTACGTGCATCGCTTCTCGGTAATATACCAGTACCCTTTGCACGCTTAACTATTTGCGGTATACTTGTTATTACTTCAACGAGCTTCTTGAATTCGTTTTCAACCCATTCTATTGTTTTCATGGTAGCATTTATCTTATCATTATTTATGTCTTTCTTCACACCTCCTACAAGGTTTATTCCATAAGTTTTACGGCTACCAGTCAGTAGCTCGGCGAGAATCATTGTTTTTTCTCTAATTCTCCAAGCGTGCATGAATCCAGCATCATATCCTAGTAGATGACATGCAACGCCTATCCATAATAGGTGGCTATGAAGTCTTTCGACTTCCAGTAGGATTGATCTTATGAATAGAGCTCGTTCTGGAACCTCTATCTTTGCGGCGGATTCTACTGCTTGAGTATAGCAAACAGAGTGAACGAATCCGCATATGCCACAGATTCTTTCTGCGAGAAATGGGACTTGTTGATATGTAAATCTTGATTCACCTAATTTCTCTATACCCCTATGAACATGGAATCCGTTGTATTCTACATCTACAACTCTTTCGCCTTCAACATATAATTCGAAATACTCGGGTTCATGGAGAGCCGGGTGGTAGGGGCCCACTGGGATTCTTGGACCACTTAATACTTGTTTTTGAGACTTGACAGGCTTAGGTCTTATATTGTATGGTGTATCCTTTCTTAGAGGATACACACCTTCAGGCCAGTCTTCGGGGAGAACAAACCTATAGAGTTTTCTATTACTGAAGCGTATACCCAATAGATCATACATTTCAAGTTCATACCAATCAGCTGAAGGAACAATATCAGTTATCGAAGGTAATTTTGGGTCCTCGGGAGGCATATGTGTTACAACAATTATATTTAATCCGTATCCATCTAAACCAAACACATAGTAGGCGGAGAATACTCCTTTAATAGGTCTTTCATCTACGCCAGCTACTGTTCTAAGATAAGTGTCTAGTATTTCATGTACATAGTATGCTATTTCACGGAGATTTCCACGGGAAACTTCTATTAATAAGCCTGCTCCTTCCTCATAGTATATTCTGTTTATTAAGTCTCCTTTCTCGGACACTATTTTTCTCCTTATTTTTTCTATCAATTCTTTATTTACTGTCATTTTTATACACCCATAAATCCTAGTATTGTGTAAAGAATTGATAAAGGTAAATATACCTTAAGTAGCTCCTTAGGTGCTATATCCACACGGGTTCTCGCAAGAATTATAGAAGCTACAGCAAACAATAGCCATACACCTATTAGTAATACAATGAAGGAAATCGTCGAATATATGGGCCCTAACATGTTATGAAATGGAAGGACTATTAGGTCAGTAACAACCCCATATAGGATTATTCTTTTCACAAAATGTGTATAAAGGGCTAATCCGAGTAGAGGACCACTAAACTCTATTAATATACCTGAAGCAAGCTCTGGCTCTGCTTCACCTATGTCATAGGGTATCCTACCTGACGCAACATAACATGCTATTATCAGAGAGACAACCAATACTATATAGGCTATGACAGGTATATTCCCTAGAGATATGTTGGCAAAACTAGACGTACCACACATTAACATAAGTGCTATAAAACCTAACGCTAAGAAGAACTCATTAATAATACCTAGTGAGGCCTCCCTAAATACTCCTATTGTAGCAAAAGGATTACCAGTTACTAATGAACTGATAGCCCATAAGAGCTGTATCGAAATTAATAATACGAGTAAGAGGACTATATCCGGTAACATGAATTGAGATACAATAGGATATCCGTACGGCAAGATGAATAATGCAGAAATAACTAATGAAACAATTAATCCTATAACAATGAAAATACTTTCGGCCCCTTCCGGTACTATTAATTCTTTAGAAAACAGCTTCAATATATCATACCATGATTGAAGAATGGTTGGAGGACCTATCCTACTATGTATTTTAGCCTTAATCTTACGTTCAATACCATCGAGTATTGGAGCTAGTACT
>JALVFK010000127.1 GCA_027030065.1 Desulfurococcales archaeon
TATGCTGGCTATAAAGGCTAATGCGAGGATTGCTAGTGTTGCTCCCTGGATGATGTATGAGATTATTTTTCTTTTTTCTCCTAGTATTTCGCTTATGATTTTTCCTCCATCTGTTATGAATAGTGGTGCGGCGTTTATGAGGGCTAGTCCCATGTTAATCCATACGAGCCATGCTAGTAGTCCTGGTATGTGTATGCATGCTGAGCCGAGAACGCAGAGGGAGGGCTTGGGTGCTGGAAAGGGGTTTATGTATACCCCTAGTAGACTCATGTTTGCTGGTTTATGTAGTACTACGTCTAACTGGCTCATTGTATTATATGAGAATATTCTTAGGACGAAGTTTACCGTTTCATTGGCGTGGGCGTGAATTATACTTGTTAGTGTTGCTAATCCGTCTACTACTGTTCCGTTTATAGATTCGATTGCAAAGGGAACATATTTTTGGAGACCAGCTAGGTAGGCTGGTGTTGGCTGATTGTTTACGCTATGTATTATGCCTATTACAAGCGGGTATTGTGATGCTACTTGTTGTAGGAGGAATAGGGCTAATACTCCTATAATCACGTTTGCCGCTGATCCCGCGGCTAAGAGCTTTACCTTGCTTGATAGTTTTGCCTTCTTATAGTCTTCTTCATCGGGTTCAACGAATGCTGCTGGTATTATGAATGCTACAGCTAAACCCCAGCTCTTGAGTCTTATCCCCTCAGATAACGCTACGACTGCGTGGCTTAGCTCGTGTACTACTATCGCAATACCTATAGCTATCATAGAATAGAATATGTGGACGCCGACAACTGTTAATCCTGGTAGGAGGGGTATAAGTCTAGCCTGAGCGCGTACCGTCTGAGGGAATAGGATTGACAATACTATGTTTATGAGGAAATAATACGCGAACACCATGGCTCCAATAGACAATGCTACACCTATCCACGCACATATCCTTACAACACGTTTCTTAGCTATTCCCTCAAGCTTTGATCCACTCGTGGGCCTCTTCCACATAATCATTAATGGTCCTACTTCTATACCATATTTCTTTAGCAAGTCTTTCTTGGCCATACCTACGGCCATTATTATGATCCATGCAGTTAAGATATATCCGAAATAGCTTACAACATCTACGGCGTCCAATGCTATCAGCTCTATGCCAGAGAGGGTTAAGGTGTAGGAGATTTAAAACGTTGACTAACAACATATATGGAGTGCAGAGTGTACCTGATATGCC
>JALVFK010000128.1 GCA_027030065.1 Desulfurococcales archaeon
TGGAGTGGAGTGGAGGATACTTCCCAAGCTTCCTAAGAAAATATGTTGAGTCAAATAATATGCATAAGAAGATGCTTTGGGTTAGGAGGAAACTAGTAGAATACGAGGCGGGCGAAGAGGCTTGGAGGGAATATTATTGGAGTCAGTGTAATGATGCTTTCTGGCACGGCTTATTCGGAGGAATATATATCCCCCTACTAAGACAAGCTGTTTACGACCACCTAATAAGAGCTGAACGATTAGCAGAAGAGAAAGCCGGGATCCTAAGTGAAGGCGATATACTAGTGCGGCAGGAAGACTTCGACTATGATGGATGGCCGGAAATACTCTTAGAGTCTAAGACCATTAACGCCTACATTAAGCCACGTGATGGTGGAACACTCTTTGAATTAGACTACAAGGAGCCTGAGAGAGAACACAACTTATTGAATACTATGACTAGGGTAATGGAGCCCTACTTAGAGGGAACCGGGTTTAAGCCAGACTGGTATAGGAGGACTAGTTTCCGCGAACACATTTGGAGACCCGAGACGAGCCTATGGGATTGGGTGAATAATACCCCGTTCGTGGATGTTAGTGATTTTGCATTAGCCCACTACTCCTACAATATACTAGAGGATGGTTCTGTTAGGCTGAGTGTTCTTGGGAGAGACTGGAGTAATCCGAGTAGTCCTAAGAGGATACTTGTAACGAAAACCTATAGGCTGAAGCCCAGGGAAGCTGGACTAGAGGTTGAGGTTTCTTGGAGGAATATGGAGAGAGAAGAATTAACCCCCCGGTTAAGTGTAGAGTTAACCATAGCCCCACGCCAACCCACCGAGACACCCCTAGGGCCAAGATACATAGTAGACGACGAATACGTTAAGAGCGTTGAAGAAGCCCACGAATCCCCATGGTCTCAGCGAGTAGTAGTCGAGACCCTAGGCTACCCTAAGATAGTAGTAGAACAAGACAAGCGCAGCCAACTATGGGTTGCACCAATAAACAGTTACTCACGGACCGAGAAGGGGTTAAAGACAATGTTCCAAGCCCTAGGAATAGTCTTCAACCACCAAGTAAAGCTAAGCCCACACGAAGAATTCAAGACAACTATTAGGGTAAGGGTAAGCGGGAAATGAAGCCAACTATATGGATGCTAGCCTTCGAGTCCAAGCCACTCGTAAAAATCGGGGGGCTGGGAGAAGTACCCTTCAACTTAGCAGACCAGTTGAGCCAAGAAGGAT
>JALVFK010000129.1 GCA_027030065.1 Desulfurococcales archaeon
TACTCTCATGTCTAACCCTAGCAGTAGACGTTGACGGTAAAACCGTTACAACAATAGAGGGTCTAGCAAAAGATGGTGAACTAGACTTAATACAGAAAGCCTTCCTAGAAGCCTCTGCAATCCAGTGCGGCTACTGTACACCAGGCTTCATAATGGTGGCAAAGAAGCTCCTCGAAGAAAACCCGAACCCAACAGAAGAGGAAATCAGAGACTATATACGCGGAAACCTATGCCGCTGCACGGGCTATGTCAACATTGTGAAAGCGATCAAACTAGCTGCGGAAAAGCTTAGGGAAATGAAGGAGAAGAAGATACAGTAAAACCACTTTATACTATCACGTTTTTCCCTCCTCCCCCAATCCTTATAGGAACAGCATCCGTTGATTACATATTATTGTTTATCTAAAATATTCGGTAAGACTAGAATAGTGTTAAATCTGGGAGGAAAGGTATTAATTCTAGTAATAATATTATACTGAGTGTTAAATATAGCATTCTCGGAAAAACTCTCCGAGAAGGTGTGGGACGTGGTTTCACTTAAGGGTAAAGACATAATCTCTGCACTAGATTTTACGAGAGAAGAAGTTGAGCATCTCATACGAGTTGCCGAGCAGTTACGTAAAGAAATAGATGAGAAGGGGATCCTAGACTACGCTAAGGGTAAGATAATGGCAACAGTATTCCTAGAGCCCAGCACTAGAACCAAGCTGAGCTTCCAGTACGCTATGGTACGACTCGGTGGAACAGTTATAGACTTCGATGTCTCCACTTCAAGTCTAGCTAAGGGCGAAACAGACGTAGACACTTTGAGGATTATTGATGGCTATAATCCAGATGTAATAGTTTTGAGGCAGAAGAAACCCTTCTTCCCAAGAGAAATAGCACCTATCATAAAAGCACCAATAATAAGTGGAGGCGATGGTTGGAACGAGCATCCAACCCAGGCATTACTAGACGTCTATACTATCTGGAGAGAACTTGGTAGACTAGACGACCTAACCGTCGGTATAATGGGAGACCTCAAATACGGTAGAACGCCTAGTAGTCTCTCATACCTGCTCTCAAAGTTCAAGAACATCACGATATACTATATCGCTCCAGAACCACTCCAAATAAGAGAAGACGTTATAAAGAATATTGAGGGCAAGGTAACATACTATAAGGTAAACGATGTAAGCCAAGTAATAGAGAAACTAGACGTACTATACGTTACCAGGCTCC
>JALVFK010000130.1 GCA_027030065.1 Desulfurococcales archaeon
TAAGAATCTTAGCAATAGGTAGACGGCTACGCCAATAATAGACAATATTATTAAGACTCTAACGTGTTCGGGTAGATCTCTTGGAAATATGCTTAGACGTGGGAGACTGAATCTTAGTTTAGGTTTAAGTCTCCTAGACCTTACGGGTACTGTGGATTCAGCACCACGTGCCTCCTCATACTCTATCCTATATGTTGCATCTCTAGCCATCTCCAACATGGGGGTCTGAGAACACTCTATTTCATCGAGGATACTCGCTATAATCCTAGCGTAGGGTCTGAGAGCTTTATGTCTAGGATCCTCTTCTATTAACTGGATAGTCAAGTTACGTTCACAGGCTAGTGGTTCGAGAACTTCTCTTACGCGTGGGTGAGTTAGTAGTTTCTCGAGTAGAACTCCTTTATCTACACCCGGGTAACGGTCGGCTAGTTTATCTAAGGCTATTTGCAGCTTGATAAGATACCAGTCAACGGTTCTAGCATAGGCGACACTACGAGCATATTCTAATGCGATATCGTCTACGCGTATACTCGACATGGTCTTCATCTCTGCTTCCTGGTTCTCCTAGCCGCCTAGTAGCTGGTCGTTTAGATTTAATAGGGTTCTCCTATCATGTTCTTCTATATATTTTCTAGCTATATTATATAGTTTTTTAAATGACGGTGAAACTATGTGTTCTCCATCATAGTTTTTCACAGATATTGAGATTATGCTCCAAGCGTTGAATAAGGCTCGATACTCAAAGCTCTTCTTAATATCTTCTACTACTATACGATGATTATTGTATGCCATGATCTCCTTGTTGAATTCTTCTAGGTATCCTAGTAGCTTTCTCCAATCATTACTCGTTACATATCTTGGTCCAAAGCTTATCTTCCTCCCAGTTACGTGGCGTTCCCCCATTCCAGGTATGATTACCTTACCATAGGCTGCCTTATGTCTCCACGTCATAGTGTCTGCGCTCTCGATTCTCAGTCTTCTCAGTATTGGTATCATTGCTGGACTAGCAATGCCTAACGCATGTATCTTCTGCTTTGAATATTTCTTTACGAGGGATAGAAAGGTTACTGCTTTAAGCCTACTATTCCTACCAGCAAGTTGCATTATGTATGGTATAAGTCCCCCAACGGCAGCATAATCAGTTCTACTGTACTCGTTGTATTGTTTTTCTAAGAGCTTGCTATCAGATAAATGATATACTGGTAATAGCTTATTCTTCTTATTGTCGTCTAGTAAACGGTATAGTTTCCTATAGTTCTCAATGGTTTTCAAAATCTTAGCTCTCCTTTCTTCTCCTCTATCTCTAGGTGATGGGGGATGGTCAAGTGATATGTAGTAGTCTGCTTCTATTGAATTATATATTTTAGCTAGTTTCTCAACACTAATATCAATATTGTTTCTAAGAAACTGGTATCCCCCACTATCAATCCATAACTCTACGCTTTCATCTATCTGTAGGAGTGAGCGGAGGTTTTCTCCTCGGGTCCTATCAAGTATGTTTCTCCGAAGAATCTCGTAAGCATTAACCATTACAGCTCTTATCCTAATACCATAGAGCCAGGGATAGGGTCTCCCGAAAATAGTGCCTAGTACGAGTTTAAGCAAGAAGCCTCCCTGCTAATAATCAGGAGGTATTGGTGAAAAATATTACTCTCTAAAGGAATACGGCTTTATCCGTCGTAGATAGACACTATTTTAAGTATTAGTATATTATTGTAGTGTAAGGAGTACTAGGTGCAGGTTATTGGAGTCCCCCCTAGTCTTCGGCAAGGAGATAGGAATAATACTAAGTGGTGCTAGCGCTAACTTAGCCCCCATAGCTATTCGCAACGATGTCGCTAAAGAGATATCTGATGAACAACTAGTTGTAGTCCACGATAAGAACTATGAAGACTACCTCATGTTAGGGGTGCTGAGATGGGTTCACCGGCTCGAACCCTTCTTAAGGAGGGGTGTTAGGACAGTCTACATAGACCATCCCGACGCATTGGAGGATGAGTTGATCTTAGGGTATAGTAATGCTTGGGTTGAAATATATGGTGCTCTAACCATAGCAGAGGGTTCTAAGAAGTTTACTGAAAATACTAGAGCACCCCATCCAGGCTCAAAGGTATTCCTCGTAGAACACGGTGAAAAGTTATCGGAATACGTAATAGTTAAAGACAAGATCACTGTTGGAGTGCATAAGTATAGTGGCTGGGAGATTCCACTAACACCCGAGGGCCTTAGATACCATGTGGGGGTTTTCGGAGCTACTGGTATGGGTAAAAGTAGGCTCATTAGAGCATTAATAGAGGAAATAGTGAATAAAGGCTTCTCCCTCATAGTCTTCGATCATACGGGTGTAGATTACGCTCAACCCTATCGTGAGAAGGGCTTGGGAGACCATATAGTCGAGAGCAATAAGATTAAGTTATCACCCGATGTTATATCAAACCTCATCCTAGAATTAGGGCACCTATCATCCTACTATGAAGACTATGTCCTCGTAACAACCATATGTTATGCAAGCATACTGGAAGGTAAGATGAAGAATGTAGACGAGTGCATAGGCTTGAGTGGAGGAGTAGATACTGGGAGACGAGGAACTAGTAAGGGTAGACAATACACGCTACAGCAAACATTGTTCGCGGATGAGACTGGAGAAGCAGTTATTGGTGGATGGGATAAGGAGAAGTTCCTGGAAATGCTGGCTAACGTGATGTTCTCCCTAAAGGCTAAGGAGGGGGGTGTTGCGAGGGTTAGGAGTCTCATAAACTTCTTTATAGATGAGTCATTCTTTAAACAGTTGAATGAGAGAACTATTAGTCCAAGAGAACTAATAGAAAAGGCAAAAGAGAAGGGCTTCATAATAGTAGACATGAGCTATGACTCACACATAGAGGTTAAACAAGCAATAATAGCGGATGTAGCGAGAGCGGGATGGAACTATATAATGGCTTCGAGAAAACCATTAAACCTTGGACTAGTTGTTGATGAAGCACAAAACTATGCTGGTGAAGGAAGGAATATTAGTGCAATAGAACTCGAAAGAATAGCTAGAGAGGGTAGGAAGTGGGGCTACTTCATAATACTCGCTTCACAGAGAGTTGCACGAGACATTAGAACAAGTATACGCAGCAATCTGGGAACAGTATTCTTTAGCAAGCTTCAAGCTACTGGAGACTTAAACGAGATAGCCGGGTACCTCGACTTAGGAAGACTTAGCGAAGCATCATTAGCAATGCTTGCTCCTAGAGAATTCTTTGTCGCCGGCTTAATGAACCCGTTGAGAAGGCCTATACTTGTTAGGGTAAGAGAGGTAAGCTAGCTTGGCTGAAGAACTCAGAAAGAACATCATAGAGGAGTACGATGAATTATTCTACGAGGAATATGGATCCCATCCGGCTATAGTAGCTGTTTTAAGGAAAGTAGAGACTGTAGTGGATAGAATTGAAGATAAGATAAATGTCTTAAGAGAAATACTCAACAAAAAAGATCTAGCATCAAAGATTAACTTCAATAAGATACCATTAGAGTATAACAACTATTGTATAGCTGCTATAGACTCAACATTTCCTCCAGAAGGATTAGACCTCGTTGGCGGGAAACTATCAGCTATTGTAGCTGGATACATACTACATGGATGTAGAGATAAGAGAGATAAAAATAGAGTAGAGCCGAGAAAACTTGTAGGAGACCTAGTATTCGCGGATACAGAAGAATTCAAGGAAATAGTCTACACGAAGGCAAAAATACTAGAGAAAAAACTTGCAATAGAACTCCTAGACAATAAAGCCAACGGGCTAATAGGCTTAGACCAAGTATTATTCGATGGCGAAATAGTACCCTACAAACTACTATACTCTTCGCCAAAAAAGAAAGAGAAAAAGAAGAGACTAAGAAAACTCGAGGAAATAATAGAGGAATCAATCGGCAATGCAGAGAAAACAAATACAACTATAATTGGGGTTCTAAAGAGATCTTACTCCAAAATACTCTCAGCAATCATAGATGAGAAAATGCCAATAAACGACAAAGCATTCATGAGCATCGCTTTAAACAATGGAGAATACACTTGCATCGGGAAACTAAGAGAACTATTACCAAGGCAAGTAAAATACATGAACATACCCGAAGAAGCAAAACCACGATACCGTAACATAATAATAGAGAATCTAGACCAACACCCCGAGTACGGTGAAATAGAAGTATGCTTCTACAAGCCGCACACCAAGACCTCCTTTAACCAGGCAGTAAAAATAGAAGTCTTAGACTACGGCAATATAGGCATAGAAAACATAATAGCGTATCTAAGCTCTAAGACAAGCGAAAACGCGGTACCCTACTTCATAGACATAATAGACTCTCTCGTACGCTTAGAGGCAAGAACACTAGAGGCTGCGAGGAGAAAACTAGAGGCAATGTTAGCTAAGAGAAGAGAAAAAATAGGAATAATATTATCAGGTCATACTAATCCACAAAAACGGTATCTAAGTGAGATAAAATAATAGCGATTATGTTAAAGTTAAAATAGTATTCTGGAGGGGTATAATAGTGCAGGGTTTGTTCAGGTGTATTCAATAGATAAAAGCATTTTAGAAAAGGTGAACAAGCAAATTACACAACATATGCTCGATGTAGCTGATAGCGACTTTGATGTAAAGTTAGAGGTTTCAAAGGAGAGCATCCTCGAGGTAAAGAAGCTGTTTAAGGATTTCTATGTAATGTTTTCTGGGGGGAAGGATAGTCTAGTAGTCTTAGATCTCATTATTTCATTATTCGGAACGGAAAACTTATATGTCGTATATATAGAGATACCTGGAAATACACACGAGTTAAATATACAGTACACTTATAATGTTATTAAAAAATACAAGATACCAATGGAAAAATTCCTACACTTAAAATCAGAGCATGATTTCTATGAATTAGTGAAAAAATGGGGATGGCCCGGTCCTAGGAGAAGATGGTGTATGACTACATTCAAAAAACAGGTTATAAACAAGCATCTTAAAGGAAAGCTAAGCGTTACTGGGGTCAAGGCCTTTGATTCTGGTTGGAGAAAGAAATGGGTTAGAGCAGGAGCCTTGGGGGTAATACCAGGTTGGAAAACAATTTATTTTAAACCCATATTCCATTGGAACGATAATGATGTGAAAGAATACATAAATAAGTACATAAAAGTTAAAGGCATAGACCTAAATCCGCTATATAACATAATTGGGGGATCGGCTAACTGTGTTTACTGTCCATATAACTCCAATCCAACCTATTACATTAGATTATTCATAAATTATCCTCACTGGGCACAAAAACTATTTGAAGCACAAAATAAGGTGCGTAAGGGAGCACCATTTCTCAACGGTAAAGGTAAGGTTTACTTCGAGGATATCATTAAGAAAGGTATAGAATTAAGAGAAAATAAATGTGAAGGAATAGAACTTGGTCTATGTGGGATATAATTATTATAGGGAGTGATAAGTGAAAACGCGGTACACCATACCAAAAGTTAACAACAAGTGGCCGAGGAAAGCACTACATATTATTCCTAGTCTTATTAATGAATACGCGTTTAACCATAATTTGGTGGGAAATTTTTGGGATTACATGATATATCGGTATAAGCCAAGATATAACCTGGTTTTAATAACTCCCTGTAGTAATGTCAAACCATACCCCTTAAGTCCTATGAATCTTAAAATCCGCGCTATCTTGAAGAGGCATAGATTATGGGATCCAAATAATAATAGGCCGCTACTGGATTGGCTTTTTCTAAGCGATTTACTAGGCTTTGTCCCATATACCCACACATGGATACCTCCTGCCTGTTGTTATGATGTTCCACCAGATGTAGTGGAAAAGAACGACACATTATATAGAAAGGTAAAGAGTATTGTAAGAGAGACCTGGAGGAGAATACACGTATATTACGAGAAAGCTCTAGTTTATTTGCCTAGAAGATATTATAAATTAATGCCAGAAGACTATGGTAATCCCTCAATGATTCACATAAAATACAATCTATTTAGTACTAGGGAATTAGAGAAAATCGTTGCGTCTATAATAGATAGCGTAATTCGATGAATACGGAGATCTTAGTTTAAATCTATATAGTTAGGCGGATTCTATAAATAACAATATTGTATTATTTATAGGATGGAGAGGCGAGATATTTGGTAGAGAGGAAAACATACTGGGATAGCGATAGGGTATTTAGACATAACGTAGTATACCCTTACATGAAACGTTGTGGATACGAAGTAAAGTTGATGAAACACGAGCCTCCACGAATTAATATTGGCATACTTAAGAGGAAATTTAAAGACATAAGTGATAGTATACGCGGTCCTTCTAGGGGAAGCGTTGATTTCGATGTATTAGGATACAATATTAACTCTCTAGTAGTAGGAGAAGTAAAAACAAGGCTTATTCCACGGATATATGCTAATAGTTCTAAAAATCTATCAATAATTAGGAAATTTATTGGATATCACATAAGTAGTCCAAAGCGTGCCATAGCTTATTGGAACGAGTTGAATAGACTAAGATTTCTACAAAAATTTCTTGACAATGAGACAAGTATATCAGAGCTAGGCAAGGAGCTTCTCGGAGTACTCGCTAGAGATGATATAAGGTATATTTATGATAGGAGTAAATACTTGTATGTTGGATTATTCATACTGGACATGCTTACAGATAGATATTATAAAGAGCTTTTTAACGACATATTAGATTTGATTAACTGGTATACCAGTATATTAAATAAGAAGGGAGATATACATAGTAAGATAATAAGACCATTCATAACTATATTTAGACCAGAAAGATATGATGAGAAATGTAGACCATTATTATTCACGGTTAAGGTGATTGGGGAAAAATTCTGTTTAAATAATACGGTATTGCTTCATGTTAACTGGTCCGATAATGGATCAAAAATAAATGGATGTATTGTTTGTAATTATTATAAAACATGTAATGCATTGCTTAGAACGTCTCCATGTGGGAAATAGTTTTTAGTTAGATAATAAATTAAAGGTGGATAACGTATAAAGTAATTATTGGGTAATCAGATATGGGTTTTATTGATGGCCACCTACATAGCGTCTTCTTGAGCTGGTATGATCTCTCGCTAATGGCTGAGGAAGGCATTGATGCTATTGTTACACTAGCGTATATGCCTGTACCGCCTAGTAGCCCCTCCTCACTTAGAGACCACTTCGAGCATCTAATGTTTGATAAGACTCGATGTGGTAGTATTGGCTTGAGAGCCTATGTTGGTGTTGGTATTCATCCACGTAATATACCATTGAACAATGCATCCAATATAAGTGAGTACTTGAAGGTTGTAGAAGATTATCTTGGTAGAGCCGATCTCTTAGGCGAAGTTGGATTAGAGAGTGGTAGTGATCTTGAACTTAGTGTTCTAAGAGAACAATTACTGTTTGCTAAGAGGACTGATAAACCAGTAATAATTCATACTCCTAGGACGAATAAGTTTAGAATAATTGAAAAGATTATTAGGATAATAGATGATGTTGGGTTAAGTGATGATAGAGTATTATTGGATCACTTGATCCCTAGTCCTAGAATCATAGAATTAGTAGTTGATAGAGACTTCTACTTAGGCTTCACAATGCAGTCTGGAAAGGCTAGCCCCGAAGACGTATTATATCTAGTAAAAACAGAAGAAGAGTTCATTGAACGCATAGTATTGAATAGTGATAGTGGAGTCTACCCCTCTTATCCATTGGCTGTAGTAGAGGCTTATGAAGAACTAGTAGAGGATCTAGATAAAACAGTTGCCTATAGACTCGCATCACTAAATGCTCTGCGATTCCTAGAGCACTAGCTAGAACCGGGATATTGGGATGGAAAAACTAGTGTTTCCTTGATATTATTTTTCCTCCAAACCTGATTTTTCTTGCAACCTTTAGTTTAGGATAGTTTTCCGGTACGATTACTTCCTTACACATTATTATCTCGCTAACCTTCTTCTCAAATAGTTCGTAGGGTACGTCATCACTTATTATTAGCCGCTTGATATTCTTGAATACTACTGGTTTATCTACTTCCTCGAGATCGCGGCGTGTAACAACTAGTTCGTCTAGGAGACCTATCTCTAAGTATTTGTCTCTAGCTTCTCTTAACCCCTCCTTGAATGCTTCACTAAAACTTGTCAGCTTCTTGCCCAAGTTATCTGTAAAGGATAGCATTAGCCTCATGGACTCGTTTATTAGTTCGCCGATTGTTTTACCAGTTTCTCTAGCGAGTACTGATAATCTATTGTATAAATCCTTGTCTATTCCTCTAATAGTTACACTAGTCTTATCCTCTTTTTCACGGCTCATACTATCACACTCGTACTACTTGTAATACAAGTATTACAAGTATTATAAATCTTACTATAGACTATACTCTACAAACTCGAAAAACCAAGTAATAGTAGCCCAGAATACTGGGAGAACGGCAACTATGCTATACAATACTGGGGATTGGAGAAGTATTTTGTTAGAGTTCTATTACGTTTAATGCTTCTTCTTTATCTAGTTTTACAGCGACTAGGTATTTGGTACTTACTCTTTTTAGGTCTGGGTTATCTCCCTGTATCATTACTGTTATGAGTTTCGCATTACTTGCTCCTAGGGCTCTCCTAATCATGGGCTCTGATACACGGTCTTCTCCATCAGTTAATAATACTATCTCGCTAACGTTTCTAACGCTTCCTCTTC
The DNA here is from genome assembly GCA_027030065.1 of Desulfurococcales archaeon. GTDB lineage: Archaea > Thermoproteota > Thermoprotei_A > Sulfolobales > WANQ01 > JALWGO01. The sequence continues at coordinate 8,715 of JALVFK010000130.1, forward strand.
CAACATCATCACATGCCGTTATTATTGCGCGACTTATATCGGTTCCACCGCTTCCCTTTATTCTCGCAATGTATTCTAGTAATTTTAGTGCCTCATGTTGTCTTGGCCTACGACTCACCCTTACTAATGGGTATGGTACGCTATCGAAGAATCTCATGTAGAAGGGTCTTCTCTCCTTTAATGCCTTTATGTATAGGGCTAGGGTAACTGCTTTAGCCCAGAGCATTTTTGCTCCATCCATGCTACCCGACTTGTCTAACAATATGTATAGGGGCCCCCAGTTCTCCGGTAAAACCTTTTCATACAATAGTAGCTTGTTTTCAGCAAACTTTAGGTTAAAGTAGACTTCGGGTAACGCTATCTCACTAGGTACTAGTCTCTCTAGATCAGAGCCCAGCTCATAGCCCCTCAACTCTCCTCTCGGTTGCCTAACCACTTTTCTCCTAGCCCTAATATTGTGGCGGGGTAAACCGCTTAGTAAGGCAAGGATTCTCTGGACATCAGTATTCCTCGCCAGTCTTAGTACCTCGTGCACTCTATCCTCAAAGAATAAGCTTGAACCCGTTCCAGCCGCTATTCCCTGAGCTATTCTCTGTATCTTCTTAGCCATTTCTGCTTCTTCAGCAGCTCTTCTCAGCGCCTCACGGCTTATCTCCTCGATCTTCTTTTCTAGCTCGCTTTTCTCTTCTCTTTCTCCTTCATCTCCCTCTCCACCTAATCCGCCTACACCCTGCTTTGATTCTCCTCCTCCACCAGCTCCCTGGTTTAAGCCGTGTTGTTCCATTAGCTCTAATACTTTCTCCAAATAGCTTACAGCCATAACCATACTTGTAGAAGAATCTGCTATAGTGTGTACTTTTACCTGGTCTACGTAGGGGTCGGTCATCATAGACGATATTAGCCTGTATTGTAGCATTTTGTCTCTCGGTATATCTTTGGGGGCTTCTAGGACTGGTAGTGGGAGATAGTAGGAGTAGAAAACATCTATGGCAAGACTTAGGGGTAGATCGTCTTCTTCTCCTCGAAGCTTCTTTAATGCTCCGAGTACTCTTTCACCCCTATAGACTACGAGTGGATCCTCATAATCTATTCCCCGTAGGACTCCGCGGTCTTTTTGTCTTATTTTAACTGGTTTCATGGGTGATTAGAACCCCAGTTTTCGTGAAACTTTTTCGAGTAGAGTATCTATCTCGTATACTACTTCTTGGGCTCTAGACTCTACTTGTTCGTTTCCACTTTCTCTAGCAAGCTCTAGTACTCTTTCCCTTGCTATCCTTAGGTTTCGGTGTACTTCTACTAGTCTTGGATCGTATTCGGGTATTCCCTCTATTATTCTCGCTAGCTCTCTAGTATTATTCTCTATATCAGCTAGTTCACGCAAGTATTTTGCGGGGGTCTTCAATTCCTCGGCTATTATAGCGAGCACTTTGTCAAGGTCGTCTTCGTCTCTTGGTGCAACATATTTTAATACTATGAGGTCTTCTTCACTAGCAATAGTTCTACCAGATAGAACCGCGTTAGCTGCTATCACCTTTAAGGCCTTACCCTTGCGCCTATCGGTTAAATGTACTCCTTTCTCCTCAAAGATAGCGTAGAGTTTTATTAGCTTCGTTTTAACTGGCTGGTAATCCACCTCTAGTACCGTCTGGTGTAGTTGTTTTAGTTCCGCCAACCCCATTATTGGTTGAGGTACTGGTATTTTACCAGACTCAATATTCCATGCAGCATCTAATAGTTCGCTCCACTTATTCTCTTCTACTGGTCTCGTAAAGTGTCTTAATAGCATACGGTCATAGAGAGCTTCCAGCTCTGGTTCGTCTGGTATCCTGTTGCTTGCTCCGATCATAGTCCATAAGGGTACTCTTATCTCAGTATAACCGTCGTATAATACTCTTTCCTGAAGAATACTTAAGAGAGCGTTTAGAACTGCTGAGTTAGCGTTAAAGATCTCGTCTAAGAACGCTATTTCTGCCTCGGGTAGTTTGCCCCTAGTAATCCTTTTGTATACTCCTTCTTGGAGACCCTTTATATCGAGTGGTCCGAAGAGTTCTGCTGGCTCTGTATACCTTGTGAGAAGGTATTTGAAGAATCTCACGTTTAATAGTTCAGCCGCTCTCCTCGCTAAAGCTGACTTAGCAGTACCCGGCTCACCTACCAATAGTACGTGTTCTCGTGCAAGTAGTGCTAGGGTTAGTACCTTTGCTTCTTCTTCTCTACCAACGAACGGGTAGGCTAATTCTACCATAAATTTTCGTGGTAGCTCTAGGTTACCAGTATTTCTCATGTGCATGTTTCAATACTCCTAGGAAAGTGTAGGGAAAACTTGGGCTAAAAGCCTACCCACCATACTCTTCTTAACATGTTACATGGATTATTGCAAGTATTTTTCTCTTATCTGCTAATAACTTGTTTACTTTTCCCAACACTTTTGGAGTTTTATCAATAACTATTTCTATTCCCTTCTCCTTAAGGTCTTCGAGGAGCTTCTTTGCCTCTGGTGTTAGTGGTAGGGCACCGTATTGTCCGTTCCCTATGACGAGGTATTCTATGTTGCCTGTTTTCTCTAAATAGTATTCTAGTTCTTCTCTAGAAAGAGGTGTATGACCGTATTCGCTCCTATACTTTTTCGATAGATCCTTCCTACGCTTCTCTAAGAGTCCATTAGGATATAATACTATATCATGTTC
>JALVFK010000131.1 GCA_027030065.1 Desulfurococcales archaeon
GAAGTATTGGGTGAAGAATATGCGGGTAGGGTTTGGAAGAGAATTGAGGTTATCGGTGATATAGCTGTTATCCGGAAACCCTTCAACCTAGATGTAAGTGTGCTCAAACCCTTAGCTGAGAGGATTCTCGAAGAAGTGCCTCATGTTAGGAGTGTTTGGTGTGCTGTTGGAGAGGTCTCGGGTGAATATAGGGTTAGAGAGTATGTGCATCTTGCTGGTGAGGCTAGGAGTGAGACTGTGTATAAGGAGCTTGGATGCTCGTTTAAACTTGATATAACTAAAGTCTATGTCTCGCCGAGGCTTAACTATGAGCACCGGAGGATTATGATGCTCGTTTCTGAGGGCGAGGTTATTGTAAACATGTTTGCTGGTGTGGGATTATTCTCTATTATTATTGCTAGACACCGTAACCCGAGGCTAGTCTACTCCATCGATATAAACCCCGAAGCATACCGCTACATGGTTGAGAACATAAAGTTGAATAGAGTAGAAGACAAGGTAATACCACTACTAGGTGATGCCGCACGAGTAATAAAGACCCAGTTAGTAGGAGTTGCTGATAGAGTATTAATGCCGTTGCCCGGATTATCTTATGAGTACTTAGAGTATGCTCTACTAGCACTAAGACCCGGTTATCCTAGATACATCCACGTATACGATTTCACAGTAGCTGGGAGAGGAGAGGATCCCATAGCTAAGGTTGAGGAGAGGTTTAGGGAGAAGCTAAAACGTTTAACGATTAGACACTATGTATTGTTTAAACGAATTGTGAGGACTGTTGGTCCGAGAAAATACCAGGTTGTCTTAGACATAGCTGTTGAGAGACCCGAAGACTTTAGTGTTTAGGAATAAAAGGATTTCTTATCTTCTCCTACGCTTCCTCTTACGCTCTCTTGTTTCTTCTTCTGCTACCTCGTATACTCTCACGCCAACATTCATTAGCTTCTTCATTACAGCGTCTACAAATTTCACGTAGAATCCTTTTTGTCCAACGAAGGCTCCAAACCCGTTTGTTGATACCTTTACTGCTAGGTCTGGGCCAGCAAAGTCTACGTCTACTATGTGCTTGTGTATCCAGCTTATCGGATGGATTGCTCTTATAAGGTTCTTAAAGTCTAGGGTTAGCTCAACTGCTCTAAGCCTCATCTCGGTGTCTTCTTCTATCTTGTTTATGCGTTCACCGTTTCTTCCAACAAGTCTTCCAAGATATCCTT